>JAQTTB010000002.1:0-82529 GCA_028710985.1 Patescibacteria group bacterium | reverse complement strand
GGCGGAGAAGCTAACAATTTAATATTCGGGGGTCGTCTAATGGTAGGACTCCAGCCTTTTGCGCCAGCGGGCGCATCCGCCTTTGGCGGAGAAGCTAACAATTTAATATTCGGGGGTCGTCTAATGGTAGGACTCCAGCCTTTGAAGCTGGCCATCATGGTTCGAATCCATGCCCCCGAGCCAAATTTAATTCGATGCCGTATTTCACGTATGTTTTAAAGAGCCTGAAAGATGGAATTCGTTATGCTGGTAGCGGTGAGGATGCTGACGAAAGATTGCGCAGACATAATAAAGGTGATTATAGATTTACAAAAGGACATCGGTCATGGCAGATTGTATATAGAGAGGAGTATCAAACTAGGTCCGAGGCTATGGCAAGAGAAAAATTTTTAAAATCAGGTCAAGGAAGAAAATTTCTAGATGAGATTTTAAAAGATAAATAATATTCGGAGAATGGTTCTGCGCCAGCGGGCGCACCCGCCTCGGGCGGGGAATCCAAGTCCCCGAGGATAGAGCGTGATAAATATTGCGGGTTCGCCCCGACGCTTCGGTCGGGGCGCCCCGACTAAAACGTCGGGGCGAATCCGTGCCCCCGAGACACGTCGCTCGCGAGCGATGTGTCCGAGCCAAATAAATTTATTTATTATTTTTAAAAAACAATATGCGAAAAAAGATATTTCTTGTTTCTTTCGCTATCTTCTGCCTTTCGGTGATGCCGGTCTTTGCGGCAACCGTGGGGAGCGGGGAGACATACTGGCAGGGTCCGGAAAAAACCGTGTCCGGCAATCTCTATCTGTCGTTCGGCAATATTGATATATCCGGCAAGGTTGACGGCGATCTCGTGGCAGTGGGCGGCAATATTTTGATCACCGGCGAGGTGACCGGCGACATATTGGTGGCCGGTGGTTCGATTGATATTTGGGGCAAGGTTGGCGGAGATGTCCGCGCGGCCGGCGGCAAGGTATTTATCGCCAATGACGTGGCCGGCGACGTACTCGCGGCCGGCGGCATGGTGCAGGTGAGGCCAAACGTTAAAGTTGGCGGTGATGTGATTATGGCAGGCACCGCGGTGTTCGCGACCGGCAATATCGCGGGTAATGTGCGCGTAGCCGGTGAAACCGTGCTTGTGGCCGGCAATATTGGCGGAAACGTGCGCACTTATTCCGAAGAGGGCCCGACAATCAGTGAGCCGACGCGCATTGCCGGGAATCTGGAATACTCTTCATTTGAGGCGATTGAAATACCAGCCGGAGTGGAAATCGTCGGAGAAACCGTATTCAATAAAACATCTCCGCAGGGGCCGGCGGTTCCCAGGCAGATAGAAAGGGAAGTGCAGAAGCCGATATTAATTTTGATTCTGGGCATTTTCCTCGTGTATATCATCAAGGTGATATTCATGATTTTTGCCGCGCTCTTCGGCGTAATCGCGTATCCTAAGAAATCAAAAGAGTTTGTTGATAATACCCTCGGGCATTTTGGCCGCAGTTTTCTCATCGGGCTCCTGTTCGCCGTTGCGGCGCCGGTTGCCATATTCCTGCTCATGGTGAGCGTGCTCGGCACAATGCTCGGCATGGCCGCGGCATTGCTCTACGGACTCTTCATGATGATCGCGTGCGTGTACGCGGGCGTGATACTCGGCGCGTTGATTTTCCGCATCTTCAAAAGATCAAAAGCCCATGAAGTAAATTGGGTGAGCGCGCTTGTCGGCGTGGTCGTACTCAACGCCATCCGCCTGATTCCCATCATCGGCTGGATTTTCTGCGGTGTGTTTGTTCTGGCCGCGCTCGGAGCGCTCGCGGAGATGGTCTACAAGCAATACTGGGTGAATAGATAAAGTTTAAAGATATAAAAGCCTCGATTTGCGAGTCGGGGCTTTTTTTAATAAACCATACTATTGTCATTCCCGCGAAGGCGGGAATCCAAGTTCAATGTACCGGGGGAATCCCATTATATATTTTCATACAAGTTGTTTTTATATTGGGATTCTTTAGTTCCCGCCTGCCGTTTGTCTGGGTAATGATTATCTTTTTCTAGCACCACTCTTGTTTGCTTTCAGCAGGACATACTTTTGTAACCAAAAGTATGCAAAAGTTTCGGGGTGGCTGATGCGCTCTCAGCTTCGCTGGGTTTCATTTCGCATTTCTGCACGACGCTTAGCAGCCACCCCGAACCCCTTGTACACTTTAAGACGTAATAAAAAAAATCCCGGCTCAGGAGGAGTCGGGGAATCAGGAGGAATTTCCGTAGATCAGGTTGGGAATGAGCAGCACGATGAAGAAGAAGGCGCCGATGGCGAACGGCAGGCGGAGCACATCGGCATTGAGCTCGGCGGTGTTTAGGAACCGTCCGAGACAGAATACCAGGGTGGTGGCCGCGAAAATGGCAATGCTCAAGAGCAGGTGCTCGGCGAGTCGGATTGCCGCGGTTTTCAGGCCGCGCAAGATTTTTTGTTTCATGGCTTTTTCCCGTTCTTGCGTTTTGGCTTTTTTCGGTTTGCGCAGGCGGGGCAGGTCTTATCAACCGAACATATCCAGCCGGTGGCGTTGCATCTCTCGCAGGGCGGATCGAAGACCCCGAGTATTCCCTTGCCTTTGCATCTCGGGCATTTCACGAAGCGGGCAACGAGCTTGCGGCCGCAGGTTGGACAGGCCGGATGTTTACTCATGGCCGTCACGGCGTTCTCCTTTGAAAAAATGGAGGTTGCGATCCTCGAGTTTATAGCTCATCGGAAACAGCATCAGCATGAAGGCGTGCGGCAAAATTCTGACTATGATGTACACGGCCGTGACGAACTCGCTGGCGTTCAGCGGGCTGATGTTCGTGAGTCCCGCGGTATCGGTGATGGCAAAGAGGGTGAAGGCGGCCGCAAAGATGACAAGGCTGATCAGGCCGTGATAGAGGAACCAATCCATGAGATGGCGAAAGACTTTGCTGGACATGGTTTTACCTTTCTTGGAAAGAGCGTCTAGGGGGATATTAGCATTGCGGCTCCGGCCGGTCAAATGGCTGTTATTAATGGTCATAGAGGCAGCCGGGGAATCGTGCTATAATAAAGCAAAATTATGAATGATTTCAATAAAAACAAGCTGTTTTTTGACATTGAGACCCTGCCGGCGGATTCGGTCAGTTTTGAAAGTCTGGAAAAAGTCTACAAGAAAAAGAAGAAAAAAGGGCTAATCAGCGGCACTTTTGAGGATTATGTGGAAACCACCGGGCTGGACGGCGCCTGGGGCCGGATTTTTTGCATTAGCTATGCCATGAACGACGAGCCGGTGGCCTGCCTTTTCGGCGATGAGAAGGAAATAATCAAAAATTTCTGGAATCTGGCCGCGACCGCGGACATGTTCGTGGGCTTCAATGTGCTGGATTTTGATTTAAAATTCATAATTCAGCGTTCAATCATTTTCAATATCCGGCCGTTAATTGATATCCCGTTTCGGCGTTATTCTAATTTTCCGGTGTATGACATTATGTGGGAGTGGTCAAAGTGGCAAAATAAAATCAGCATGGACGAGCTGGCGCACGCCCTGGGCCTGCAATCTTCCAAAAAAGATCTGGACGGCTCCAAGGTGCACGCCTATTATCAAAAAGGCAAATATCAGGAGATTCAGGCTTATTGCAATGCGGACGTGGAATTGACGCGCCAGATTTTTAAGAGGATGAATTGGGAGTAATACGGGTGATTTTGCATAGATTGGTGGTATTTTGCATAGATTGGGTAATTTTTGCCTAGTTTATAACTCCACTTGCATAGTTTTGATATTGGTGATAAGCTTTGATTGAACTCAATTTATGGACGAAAAATTGTTCACAATTAGCCAAGCTTCTGAAAAGTTGGGCGTTTCAATTGATACTTTGCGGCGCTGGGATAAGAGCGGCAAGTTGGTTGCGATTAGGAAAGAGGGTGGAACGCATAGATATTATCGGGAGAACGACATTGAAGTTTTTGCCAGTAACTTGGTTGGGCTAGCCCGAGATTGGACCGAGGACGGACTGGAACCGCCGGCAATGTTTTATTGCAGTGACCGGTCAATATTCGAATCGCGGTTAAAAAATAAAATGTCGGTTGAGTTGATGAGGGCCGATATCCCTTCGGATTTGGTTTCTCTGGTCACCGCAATTGCGGGAGAGATAGGCAATAACTCATTTGATCATAATATGGGCAAGTGGCCGGATGTTCCGGGAGTTTTTTTTGGGTACGATACATCCAAACGCCAGATCGTGCTTGCTGATCGGGGAATCGGCATCATGGCAACGCTTAGCCGGGTTCGGCCAGGCCTGAAGAATCACGAAGAGGCTTTGAAGGTCGCTTTTAATGAAATAGTTTCCGGGCGCGCGCCAGAAGATCGCGGCAACGGGCTAAAGTTTGTTGTTAAAATTATCGCTCAATATCCAATTAGTTTATTTTTTCAGAGCGGCGATGCCGAGCTTAGATTAGAGAAAGATAGTTCCGAGCAGAGAATTACCAAATCGGCGGTAAAGATTCGCGGGTGCTTTGCGTTTATTGAATTTTAGATTTAACGAATTGAAGATTATGAAAATTGAATTAAAAAAATTTGGAACAATTTTGATATCACGTCCGGCGGGCAAAGATGCTTATGCCTCATTTCAATCAACTCTATCGGAATTAAAGCCGGACGAGAAGCTTGAAATTGATTTTTCTGGAATTACAACTTTTTCCCCCTCATGGGGGGATGAGTTTTTAACGCCCTTGGTTAATCAGCTGAAGGATCGTTTGATATTATTACCCGCCGATAATCCTTCGGTTAAAATTACTTTGCAGCTGATTGAGGATACACAGGGGGTAAAGTTTAAACATGCATAAATCCAAACTTACTGCAATGCCGATGTGGAACTAACGCGCCAGATTTTTAAGTGGATGAATTGGGAGGGGTGAGGCGAGTCTAAAGTCGAAAGTTAAAAGTCTAAAGTTATGGATAAAAAAATCAAAGAAAATAAATTAACCGATGAGCAGAAGAGGGAAATTGATAAAGTGGTTGAAAGAGTTATAGAAGAATATGGCGAGACCTTAAGATTAATGGGGCGGGAGGAATGAATTCAGATGAAAAATGATAAAAAAAATTATGCGTTTGTTGATGGCCAGAATTAAGAAAAACACCGCTAAGGGACAAGACCCGTAGAGGTGTTTTTCGTACGTATTCTGTTTTAACAGAAAAACACATTATAGTAATTCTGTCATTTTTATCCACAGGGCAATTTGGTAGATTTTTAAGAGAATGAATTGGGAGGGGTAAGAAATTGATAGAAAATATAAAAGTATGAATAAGCAAGAAGCTCGAGAAAAAATTAAAAAATTGATAGAGCGCTATAAGGATCTCAGCGAGGCGCAAATAAAGGGATATAACGAGCAGCAGACCAAGGATCATTTTATCCGTCCGCTTTTTGAAGCTTTGGGTTGGAATTTTGAGGAAGAGGTTTGGCCCGAGACCGACGTATCTGGAAAAAGGGTTGATTACTCATTAAAAATACATGGCATTACAAAATTTTATGTTGAGGCCAAAGCCTTATCTGTTAATTTGGATGAGGAGCGCTGGGCAGAGCAAGCGATTAATTATTCATGGCATAAATCCGTTCCGTGGGTGGTGCTGACCGATTTTGAGGCGATAAAAATTTATAATACCGAATGGGATGAGCCAAATATACAGAGTTGCCAATTTATTGAAATTCCGTATGTAGAATATTTAGTCGATGATAGGTTATGGTGGCTCTCACGCGAGTCGTTTGAAAAAGGGATATTGGACAAGGAAGCTGAAAAAATGGGCCGCCGTCCAAAAAGGATAATTGATGATCAGCTTGCCGAGGATCTGGTTAGTTGGCGCGAGAGGCTGTACAAAGAGTTAAAAAACTACAATCCTAAAATTGACATAAAAGTACTTTCCGAATGGGTACAGAAGATTTTAGATCGTTTGATTTTTATTCGTACACTGGAAGATCGGCGAATTGAGGATGTGATTTTGCAGCCCTTGGCAAGAAATTGGGAAGAGAAAGGAAGGTCAGGGGAGCTACTGGCCGACTTAAATAAAATTTTTCGCCGGATTGATAAAATATACAATAGCGGACTTTTTGAAGAAGCCGCCTATGATCATCTCGGCGACAAGATCAATGCGGATGATCATGATTTTGCCGACGTAATCAACGAGTTGTATAAAACAAAGAAAAAGGGAATTAGATATAATTTTGCTGATATCCCTTCTGACGTTTTTGGTAATATTTATGAGCAATATCTAGGCCATATTCAAGCCGAGGACACGGGTAGTGGAAAGACTAGCAAAAGAAAATCGCAGGGCATATATTACACGCCGCGATATATCGTTGATTACATTGTTAAAAATACAATTGGTGAAATATTAAAGGACAAGAAACCCGAAGAGGTTAAAAATATCAAGATCCTTGATCCGGCTTGCGGTTCGGGCTCTTTTTTAATTACCGCTTATCAAACATTGCTTGATTACTGGCAGAAACATGAGAAAAAGGAGGTAGTCGGGGCGAGCAAAAAAATTAATGATTTAGAAAAAGTTTTTCAAAAAATAAATGGAGATTTATTGTCCCCGGAACAAAAGATGAGGATTCTGCTCAATAATATTTATGGCGTTGATTTGGATGAAGAGGCGGTTGAAATTGCCAAATTAAATTTATTATTAAAAATGGTCGGCCGTCCGGCGAAACTCCCATCTCTCGCCAATAACATTCAGGTTGGTAATTCCTTAATTTCCGGCACCGAAGAAGAACTCAAAAAATCGTTTGGTAATAATTGGCAAGATAAGAAGCCATTCAATTGGCAGGAAAAATTTAAAAGCGTTTTTGACCAAGGCGGATTTGATGTGATAATTGGCAATCCACCGTATATAAGGAATAGGGAGCTAAATGAAGACGACAAGAAATATTTCAATGATTTCTACGATTCCGCTTCTGGCCAGTATGATATTTATCAATTATTTTTTGAACGATCCATAAAATTATTGAAAGATGATGGATATTTAGGATTTATTACTTCAAACAAATATGCCATTGCTGATTATGGAAAAAAATTGCGTGAATTTATTTTAGATAATTGTAGGATAATAGGAATATTAGATGTTTCTAATTTACAGGTGTTTAAAGAGGCCTCGACTTATCCTTATGTAATTATTTTAAAAAAAACTAAAAAGAACGAAGGGCACAAGATTAGTGGTTATAAGATTGAGGATGCATTGAATTTGTTTGAAAATGAAATAATCATTAATCAAGATGATATTAAGGCAACCTCACACAAAAATTTTACTATAAAAAATGAGCCCGGATATTTTAAACGGATCGAGGCCGCTTCAGTTAAATTTGGTAATATCGCTACCATAAAAGAGACAATTCATACCGGCAATATCCGTGATAAGTTGGTAGTTGACGAACAAATTGACAAAAAATGTAAAAAATTATTAGCTGGCCGGGATTGTCATCGCTACTGGTTTAAATGGGGCGGTAAATATATCAGGTATGATAAAGACCTGATCGACAAGGGTAATAAGGAATATGCAAATTTGGTTGAGCCAAAATATTTTGAAAAGCCGAAAATATTACTTCGTGAAATAGCCGATAGAATTGAAGCCTGCTATGATGATGAGAAATATTATACTCTTAATAAAGTTTACTCAGTGCAGCCGAACGATGACGAGAAGTATCATTTAAAGTATATTTTAGCACTATTGAATTCCAGTCTTTTGTCTTTTTACTATCGAGAAAAATTTGAAGAGGCTCACATAAGGGGTGGATATTTGCAATTTAAAAAAATATATACTTCGCAAATACCGATTCGTAGAATTGATTTTAATGATAAAAATGAATGCGCAAGGCATGATAAACTAGTATGTTTAGTTGATAAAATACTGAATCTATATAAAGAATTGAAGAGACTCGATCCAATCATTGACAAACGAGAATGCAGTAATGGGGAGGAAAAAATTAACAAGATAGATGTGGAGATCGATCAATTGGTTTATGGATTGTATGGGTTAAAGGAGAAGGATGTGAGAAATATAGAGGTCGTATAAATTTATTTTTTGACTGTGGATAACTTTTGATAGTTTAGCAAAAAGTGCTGTTGACACATTGTATTATACCTGCTATACTTACGAAAAGAAGGGATTTTATTAATAATCTTTTTTGACTATGAACGATGAATATAACCTTAAGAAGTTTACCAAGGTCGGTTCAAAATTTGGAAATTATTCTATAAGCTTAAATGGTAAATCTTTTTCCTTTGGTTTTAATAGCGGTTTCTACAATAAGGAGAATATTGCCAGCTACAAAAAAGTAGTCCTTTTTTTTGATGAGGGTAAGAAGGCAGTAGGTTTTTGTTTTACAAATAACGAGAAGGCTGAGGGCGCATTTACAGTCATTCATAGCAATAATAAATCGACGGGATCCGTTACTGCCAGATCTTTTATTATAAATAATCAGTTGGAAAATCCAGGGTACTATGGGCAAAAAATTCCCAAACTTGTGCAGGATGATGAAATAGGAATGGTATACGTGATTCAGTTGATTGACCAGCGGGACAATGCGGTGTAAAATAAAGAAACGATCCCCGTTGTAGGGGGATCGTTTCAATAGAATCTGCGAAAGTGGCAAACTTCTAATCCGGTCAGGAGTTAGAAAGGTCGATGCCTATTTTTTCACAGTGCCATTGTGGCTATTTATATTATAGCCGATTGGCTCAAGGAAGTAAATTACAATTTAATATGTCATTTATACAACAAATACCAAGAATATTCAATAAACAAAATGTGGAAGCGATCAACGCGAATCAGCTCGGAGTTTATGGAATATTTCGCGACGGTTGTTGGATTTATGTCGGAAAGGGCGATATCCGCCAAAGACTTTTAGACCATTTGAATGGTGATATTCCGTCAATCTTGGCGGCGCAACCCACGCACTGGGTGAATGAAGTCTGCGGTGATCCAGCTATGTCTAATCGCGAGAAGCAATTAATTGTAGAATTAGAGCCACTATGCAATGAAAAGATCGGGTAAGCCAAGTAAGTATTCGGGTGATAACGATTTTGATTATCACCCGAATACTTTACTGTAATAAGTGGGTCGTATGCAGCCACTCCATAGGGAAGAAAGCAATCATAATGAAAAATAATATAAATCTTGAACAATTCAATAAACTAAAATTAGCCGCTAGAGAAGCTTATGAAAAAATAGGCGGTATTTATTGTCCAGCATTAAAGGCTGATATTATTTTTAACTCTGATGGATTCCATCATTTAAGATATGATTCTAACCGTAGTGAACGTGAAAAACTGGCTCAAGCAAATAAATTTAAATATTTCAATGATTCTGTTGAAATTTTAAAAAAGGCTACAACAATTCAAGAGTATCGACGATCAATTATTCCGGTTGGCGATATTGATAAAAATGGATTTCACAAAACAAAGACGGTTGAGTGGTTTGGATTTTTTGCGATCGTTAACTTTTCTAATTGCATTCGTATCAAAGCCGTGGTTAGACGGGTCGGCGAAGATGGCAAATATCATTTTTGGAGCGTGATGCCATTTTGGACATTGAGCGACAATAAACGAGTAGTCGGTTCAAAAAAAATTGAGGATTGTTAAATAAAAATACTCTCTTGTTTGAGAGTGTTTTTATTGTGCTTGCTTATCGGCTTATGGTCCTTTCGGACTAGCCGAACGGGGCTTATCGCCCACAAGCACTTCTTATTTATATATTATTTAATAATTTCTGTCAAGGAAAATGTTATTATTTCGCTAAAATTAGACTAATATTATTCTCTATAAAATTTTTACTGCAAATATATTGCTATATCGTCGTTGAGGGAAGTATATTTGCCCGAGGTGGTCGAAAAATAGTAATTTTTTTTGGAAAGGAGGTGTAAATTATGTCTTGGAAAAAAGCCATCGGATATGGCCTGCTCATGTGGGTCATTATGTTCGCGGCCGTGTCTTTGCTCATGGCGATCGGGTTGGCCGAGTTTGCGTATCTTTGGATCATTACGGCGCTGATTGCCGGAGCAGTCGGGTTTTTGCTGGCAAAGTATGTCAAGGTTAAGAGCATTGGCCTGGGGTTGGGCTATGCCGCGGTCTGGGTAATCATCGGCGTGATTTTGGACGCCGTGGTAACCCGGTATTTTAATCCCAATATTTTGGGAGACTGGACGCTGTGGGTGGGTTATGGAGTATTCGTGGTTGGCGTGATTTTGGGCAGCATAGCGAAAAAATCCGTTCCGCCAATGACGCCGCCGGCAATGTAGGATTGTATTGAGATATAATCAAAAGGCCATCATGTCTTGATGGCTTTTTGCTTTAAAAATTGATATACTTGTATGTACGAGCTAGAATTAAGAAAATTATATGAAGATATTTTACGTAATTTTATTGCTTGCCGTGGTGAGTTTGATCGGTTGCTCGTGCGAGCGGGCGGAGTGGGCGCCGGCGCCCACGGCCGAGGAAAAGGGGATTGATATGCCAGCCGGCGTGACCACGGAAACCATGACCCTCAAGATATTTTTTAATAACAGCAATCTTGATCCCGAGTTCACCTGCGTCAAGGTTTTTTCGGTAACGCGCGAGGTGGAAAAGACGGTTGCGGTCGGACGCGCGGCGATTGAGGAACTATTGAAAGGGCCGACCGAAGCCGAGCTCGCCGAGGGGTATATCACCAACATTAATCCCGGAGTTATACTGCAAAGTTTAAAAATAATTGACAGTGTCGCGTATGCGGATTTTGACGAAACCCTGGAACGCGCGGTCGGCGGTTCATGCCGGGTCGCCGCCATTTCGGCGCAGATCCGCGAAACGCTGATGCAGTTTCCGACCGTGAAAAGCGTGGTGATTTCCATTGACGGCCGGACCGAAGATATATTACAACCTTGACGAGGTGTTAGGTTGTAGGTTCTAGGTGCTGGATTGATGGAATTGGCTTTTTAAGACTAGATTCTAGATACTAGATTCTAGATTCTAACTATTTATAGATATGTTTTATTTTGAGCAAGCGGTTGAAATTTTGAGGGGTGAACCCAAGTACAGGCTGAATCAGATGAAGCAGGCGGTTTTTATTGATCTTATTGATGACTGGCAAAAGGCGACAATTTTGCCGGCCGAGCTCCGTGAGAAGCTGGCCCGGGTTGCACCGCTTGAGATTGATGCCAAAATGCACGTTTCCCGCGATCAGGGAACGGTAAAGGCCCTGGTTGAGCTGGCTGACGGACTCAAGATTGAAACCGTGCTTTTACAGCACGAGGACGAACGCAATACGGTCTGCGTTTCTTCACAGGTCGGCTGTCCGCTGGCTTGCCTTTTTTGCGCCACCGGTCGGATGGGCTTAAGGCGCGATCTGAACCCCGGAGAAATTGTCGGCCAGGTGATTTTATTTAGCCGTTATTTAAAAAAATCCGGCGGGCGGATCACGAATCTTGTTTTTATGGGCATGGGCGAGCCCTTTTTAAATTATGACAATGTTATGGCCGCGATAAATATTTTGCGCGACAAAGACGGGCTCAATATCGGCGTGCGGCGGTTCTCAATTTCCACGGCCGGCGTGGTTCCTGGCATCCGGCGCTTCACCGCCGAGGACACGGACATTAATCTCGCGATATCGCTCCACGCCGCAATGCAGGAAAAGCGTGTCCGGCTCATGCCGATTGCCAAAAAATATCCGCTTGACGAGCTCATGGCCGAGGTGGCACAGTACGCCGGGAAGACGCGGCGTAAGGTGATGTTTGAATATCTGATGATTGACGGGGTAAATGACACAGACGAAGACGCGCGCGCTCTGGCGCGGCTCATGAATAATCCATTATATTTTGTCAATTTAATCCGCTTTAATCCGACCGGCAATTTCTTAGCGTCAAAAGCCGAACGCATAAAAGCCTTTAAAGAAATTTTGGCACAGGCCGGGGTGAATGTGACCCAGCGCTGGAGTTTTGGTCAGGATATTGAAGCCGCCTGCGGTCAGCTCGCGGGGAAATGTTAATCTTATGAAAAAAGTTGCAATATTTGATATCGACGGCACGATTTTTCGGTCCAGCCTTTTAATTGAGCTCGTAAACGAGATGGTTGACGAGGGCCTTTTTCCAAAAGATTTCCGCCGGGCGTTTGAAAACCAATATGCCGCCTGGCTGGACCGGCGGGGCTCTTACGACGATTATATCAATGCCGTGGTTTCGGCTTATAATAATAACATTGCCGGCGTGGATTACGCGCGGTTTAAAAATGTGGTTGGCCGAGTGATCGGGCAAATGAAGAATCGCGTCTATCGGTACACGCGCGATCTTGTTCGCGAATTAAAATCCAAGGATTATTTTTTACTCGCGATTTCTCATTCGCCCATGGAGATTGTGCAGGATTTTGGGAACGGCATGGGCTTTGATAAAGTCTACGGCCGGATTTACGTGGTGGGCGATGACGGAAAGTTCACCGGCGTGATGGAATATGCGGATTTGATTGCCGACAAGGCCAAGATTTTGGAGAGGGCGCGCGAGAAAGAAGATCTCACGCTCGAGGGTTCGTACGGTGTGGGCGACAGCGAGGGGGATATCAGTCTGCTTGGAGCCGTTGAAAATCCGGTTTGTTTCAATCCAAACCGCAAGCTTTATGACGAAGCAAAGCGGCGCGGTTGGAAGATCGTGGTGGAACGCAAGGATGTGATTTATGAATTATAATAATTATTAATTTTTTGTATGAACAAAACATGGAAAATCGTAATCGCATTGTTTATTTTGGTTTTTATCGGAGCCATGGCGTATTATTACTGGACTTTGGTGCCCCGGGTAACCGCGCCCGAGCCACAGCTGCCAACCGGCGAAGAGATTAACGAAACACCGGTGGTGGCTGATTTATCGGACATGATTCGCGTTACGTCGCCGCTTGAAGACGCGCTGGTTGGGAGCCCGCTCGTTGTGACCGGACAGGCGCGCGGTGGCTGGTATTTTGAGGCATCGTTTCCGGTGCGGCTTGTTGACGGAAACGGTAACCTGCTCGGACAAGTGGCGGCCGCGGCGCAAAGCGACTGGATGACCGAGGATTTTGTGCCGTTCACGGCATCCATTGTTTATGACAAGCCAGAGACCGAGACCGGGACAATCATACTTATGAATGATAATGCGTCCGGTTTGCCGGAGAATGACAAGGAGATCAGTATACCGGTGCGTTTTAACCTTTCAGCCACCGAAGGCTGGCGGGCGAGAGGTGGCTGCGTGGTGACCGGATGCAGTGGCCAGGTTTGCGCCGACGAGGATACGATTACGACTTGCGAATTCAAGACCGAATATCTCTGCTACCGCAACGCGATTTGCGAGCGCGGGGTGGACGGAAAATGCGGGTGGAAGATGACCGAAGAATTATTGCAGTGTTTTGCGAATGCCGGCGCGGGCAAGGAATAAAAAATATGAAAATTAAACCAAATTACATAATTATACCGCTTGTCACGTTCGCCATCGGCTGGCTGGGATCATATTTTACCGGGATGGGAATGGACTGGTACGATACGTTAAAACTTCCGGCGTTCGCTCCGCCGGGCTGGGTCATTGGCGCGGCGTGGACCGTGATTTACATTCTTTCCACCATTTCGCTTTTGATCGCGTGGAATAAGTTTCCACATGACGCGGGATTCAGGATGATAGCCGTACTTTTTATTATCAACGGTTTCTTGAACGCGTTTTGGTGCGTGCTGTGGTTTGCGTGGCATTTGATGGGGCTTGCGATTTTGGAGATGATATTTCTCGAGGCCACGGTCATCGCGATAATGATTATGGAATGGCCGCGCTCGCGCGCTGCGGCATGGCTCATGCTGCCGTACGCCGGCTGGGTGGCGTTCGCCACGTTTCTCGCGATAAACGTTTGGCGGTTGAATTAATAATTTTTATAAAACAGGCCTTGCGTATAGCCATGGGCCTTTTTTTACGCGCAAGACGTTGTCGTCATCCTGAGTCCCGCCGAAGGCGGGGCGAAGGATCTCACGGTCTCGTGATGACTATTCATGGCGCCACAGCGGTTTGCGAGAAATGTGAGATCCTTCGCCCGCCCCGCTATGCGGGGGGCTCAGGATGACAAATAAAAAAAACACGCGGGAGCGTGTTTTATTGTTTGAAAGTTTTTTATTGCTGTATTGACTTGCAGTGGGTGACCAGGCTGCGGGCGGAATAGATTATCGCCAGGCAGAAAAATACGGTGGCGATTTCAATGACAATTCGATTTTCCGGCGCGGCCATGATCAGGACAATGCCGGCGAATTGTAGTACCATTTTGTATTTTCCCCACTTGTTGGCGCCGACCTTGAATTTAAAGTTAAGTTTTTTAGCAACAGGCGCGAGCACGGCGGCGACCAGCATCATCATAATTTCCAGGGCGAGTATTGTATAGATAACCGAATGCGGCAGGGAGTTCCAGGTGACAAGCAGCAGGACGGTGATGAAGATTATTTTATCAATAAACGGATCGGCGAGCGCGCCGAAATTGGTGACCAGGCCTCGACTTCGCGCGAGCGGACCGTCGAGTACGTCAAGGAGAAAAACTATAATGAAAAAAATCATGGCTACGAATAACCTGCCATGGAGGATGTAATAAATAATTACCGGCAAAAAAAATATCCGCATTATGGTGATCAGGTTGGGCGTTATAAAACGCGGAAAATGCCGGACAGTGGAAGAGAGGAGTTTTTCTTTTATTTCAAAAAAACGGTTTGACATAAATTTAGGGAGTTATGACATCAAGAACAGATGGCACGATGGTAATCTTGGCGCTTCGGCCGAGCTCCAGCCGGTCGCCGTCAATCTGGGCGCGAAGATCGCCAGTTTCGGTGGAGTGAATGATAAACTCTTTTCCTGAAGTGGTAGAGACAAGGTGCGGCGGTTTTTTAAAAAGTACCATGTATAAAAAGGCCTGCCACCAGCCGATGAACGAGCGGTTGGAGGTGATGAAAAGATCCAACTCGCCGTCCTGGCAATCGGATTTTTTTGCCGGGGTGAAGCCAAAAAAGCGGATGCCGTTGAATATAAAAAGATTATTGCCAAATATTTTGAACGGCTTGCCGTCAACCTCAAATTCAAACTGGCGAATTTTGATACGGCGGATGATGAAGGCCTTGAGGTAGGCAAAAAATCCGTAGCGCTGTTTATCACACTGCGGGGTGCGGCAGATGACTTCGGCCATGTGGCCAATTGAAAATGATAATACAAAATATTCACGGCCGTCCACCAGGCCAAGATCAATTTTTTTTGTTTTGGCGGCGGCGATGGTTTTGATCGCGCGTTCGAAATTTACCGGAATGGACATGGTTTCGGCGAAAAGATTTCCCGAGCCCATGGGAATGATGCCGAGCGGCGTTCCGGGACAATGTTTCATGATGTAGTTTGCGGCTAAGCAAATGGTGCCGTCGCCGCCGGCGGCAATCACGACATCACATTGTGCATTGGACGGGTAATTTTTTTTACAATAATCCTGCACCAGAACAGTCTGGGATTGGATGCCGGCCTGGTCCAGCGCGTCAACGAGCTTCTGCCGTTTTTTATTTTTGGAAACAATGCCGGCCTTGGGATTGTAGAATACGAGCGCTTTTTTCATATTACCACCAGACTTTTTTAAATCGGATCAGATAGCCGATAAGATTGGTCAGAGGATGGAGAATCAGGGTCAGAATAATCAGGGCAACGACCACTGGCCATTCGGGACGGACGAGCCACCCGGTGAAGAGCAGGAACCCGGCGATAAAATCAAGCTGGTCGGCAATCGGCCAGGAAGCGCCGGACAAGATGCCGAGGCGGCGCTTGAAAAAACTTTTTATCAGGTCGCCGAGAAGCGCGCCGCTGCCTGCTAGGAATCCAAAAAGCAGAAAATTATATCCGGAAAAATCAACAATAGTAATTTCCCGGAACAGATTTTCGTTATATAAAAGAGCCTGGATTCCGGCAACCGCCACGGCAGTTAGAGCGCCGCAGATCAGGCCGCGCCAGGTTTTGCCTCGGCCTAAAATCGGTTCGTCGCGCCAGAGGCGGTTGGCATCAATGGGCTTGTTTAGGAACTGAAAAAGGCGGAGTTTATCAATAATAACCGGCGCCATATTGGCAAGATAGGCCGGCAGGGCAAGATAAAAAGCCTGAAGCAGAATTATTATCATAAATTACTCAAATTATAGCAAAAATAGGCTAATTTTTCAAATCTTGGTCAGGATATTGACAATCTTAGACTTTTCTGTTAAGTTGTGAAATCAGCTCTTTAACCAAAAAAAGAGAGGGAACAATGGAAGACCAGCCAAACGGTTTTAAAGTCATCGTTGACGATACGACCGACATGGCGTCGGTCGGCGATATCGTCATCATAAGGGTCGTTGCCCTGCGCGGCACGTGCCCGGTTCAGAATGTCACGGTTTTCGTGACGGCCGAAGGTTCGGCGCATATCTTGGACGATCCGGATATTACGCGTATGTGCATACCGGACGACATGATGGGCAAGGAGAACGAGCTGAGAGAAATGCTCGAATCAACGCCCAGCCTGAACGTGGGGAAGGGGACAAGCGCGGACGGCCGTGCCGATTTCACGGTCTGTCTTGACCGGCCGGGCGACGCCAAGATTAACATTTCGTGGCTGAATCCGGACACCAGGGTCGAGGATTCGATCGAGCGCCTGGTGGCGGTTTTCGGCGATGAACAGGCGCTGCTTACCGAACCCGAGTTCATCAGCATTGGGGAAAGAATGGCGCAGCGCGAGCTTCACTGCGATGTGGAAGCGCCGGACTCGGTGCACGTCGGTTCGCCGGCCGCCGTGCGCGCGCGTGTGCGCGAACACGATAAGGCGGCAACCGGCATCATGATTACCCTTGTCCCGGATACGAAGAATGTCAAGATCATGCTCATGGGAGACGGTCTCAGTGATGATGACTGCCCAACCGCGGAAAGCGACAGTGGCATGACCGACAGCAACGGATTAGTGAAGTTCAAGATTGTCCAGATCGCGGTGCGGCCGGAAACCGTGGCGTATGCCATCGAGTGGGACAACAACGGCACAGTGAACAAGATCGAGCGATTGATCGAGTTCGCGCAGAAAAAGGAGGATAAGGCAATGGACAATGGAAAGGGCAAGGATTCTCCGGACAAGGCGCCGATGGCGGAAGTCGAGAAGTCCAAGTCCAAATTCAAGAGATGGTGGCCGGTCGGCGGCTTCGTAGTCGTGGCCGCGTTCCTGGTCACCGTCCTGGTTGTCACCAGCCGGGATGAATGGCAGGGGTGGAATAGGCTGTTCGGCGGCAAGGACATGCAGCACGAGACGGATGACTCCATGGCCGCCCTGACCAAGGTGGAGCCCGTGCCCGCTCCGGCGGACATCGAGCCCGTGGTCATCGCGCCGAGCGATGCCGAAGCAGGCGACGCCTTGGAGGAAACCGCGGTCCCGGTGGAGCAGACCGACATGGTCATTGTCGCTTCAGCCGAGGATGAGACCGAGACGGCCGAATCTTCCGCCGCGAGCGAGGAGCCGGAGATTTACACCTGGTACTCAACCGACGGCGTGATGAAGGTCTTCAGCCCCCCGTTGGACAAAGACCTGCAGCAGGGCAGGGAGGATGCCAAACGAGTGCAGGAGCTCCAGAACGAGAAAGGCGAACTCGAAGGACAAGTCTCCGGTCTCGAAGGCCAGATCTCGTCACTCGAGGGTCAAATCTCGTTACTCCAGAGCCAGGTCAAGAGCCAGGTCAGCGAGGAGAAATTCGTCATCCCCAGGCGCATCAAGTGCCTGGGCGAGGACTACACGCTCGAAGACGGATGGATAGTTATCCACGACTGCGAGCCGGTCATTCCCAAGAAGTAGCACCTTCGTTCTCAAGCCAGGTTTCCGCAAGGAACCTGGCATTTTTTTATATTCATATTTTGAATAAGTTGGTTGACGGGCAGCGGTTGATGTATTAATATATTTTCGTGGAGAGGTCCCATCAACCATTCATGGGAGAAAGGAGCTCGAGGATGAGCTACTCCAGGGCATCGCCGTCGCAGATCCGGAGCGCGCGCCCAACCAGGCGAAGGAAGACCGAGAAGTGGTACGATCCGAAGAAGACCATCAGAGCGGCGAGAGGATAGCGGGCAAGAGATAACCCCGTTATCCGTTCCGGCCGAGCGGAGGTGCGCACCAGATAACACTCTCGATGGGGGATAAACGCGGTTTCCTCCGAGAAACAAAAACCGCGCACGACGGGAAGAGCGTGCGGACCCGCTCAAGCCGGCGACAAATCAGCCGGCCGACAAAAAAGTCCGATCGCCGCATCAGGCATATGCCCGTTCAGAGCAGGGGGGAAACCGGGCAGGGTACCGCCGCAAAAACCGCATCGGCCTTTGCGCCAGCGGTAGCGCGGTGCCCAACAGGGACGTAGCTCAACTGGCAGAGCGTTAACGACCGGAGTCGACTAAGGACTGACCTCCTATCTTGAGCACGATTCCGGAACCGGAAAGGTTGCGGGTTCGATTCCCGCCGTCCCTTCAATTCTGCAGGCCCATGGTCTGTGTTAGTTCTTTTTTCTTCCCCTAAGAGTCCGCGCAAGCGGCTCTTTTTTTTATTACCAGAATCTAGTAGCTAGAATCTAGAATCTAGCAGCCGGGCGGGGTTGAAAAAATAAGGCTAAAATGGTACAATATGCCTACATTGAGTCATTTGAGATTGGTAATTTAAAATTGAATTAAAATTTAAAACTTAAAATTTAAAATTCCTTAATGGTGGGATGGCCGACCCCGCGCAGCGGGGCCCCGTTTTGCGGGGGTGGCCGAAAGAGCTAGATAAGGAAAGGATGGATATTATTTAAAAACGTTTAAAATTCCTCAATGGTGGGATGGCCGAGTGGCCGATGGCGCACGCTTGGAAAGCGTGTATACCGCAAGGTATCGTGGGTTCGAATCCCACTCCCACCGCCAGATTTCAAAACTTTACCCTAAACATGAAAAAATTCAGTATCATTGAACCACCGTCAAAAGAGTTTATTAAAATCGCTCTTCGAGAATTTGGGTTAAAGCTCGAAGACATTAAGAATGGTCTTCATCCAAAAGAAGATTTTTTGCTTGTTTCCGAGAAGTATCCGATTTTTGTGGTGGCCGATGGAGTTACGCTGATCCAGTATCTGGTCGAGAGGAAAGAATATCCCAATCTGTCGCCGGCCGGGGAGATTGCGCGCGTGTTTTGCGAAGAATTTTTAAAAGCCGCGGAAGACAAATATGAGTTATTTCATGAATCTGACATTAGGGAAATTTTTCAAATAGCCAACCAGGCGGCGGGGAAGTATAATCAAGAGCACGGACGCACAAAAGAAACGGTTGATTATTGGAATAATGATTTTTACGCCGCCACAGCCGCGTTTGCGGTAATAATAGACAAAAAAGTGTACTGGGGTTCGATTGGCGATTCATATATTATGCATTTTAAAAATGACGGTTCGCTGTTTTTTAAATCACCGGATATAAATGCAAAGGTCGAGGCCGAAGCGCCGCCATATGTGGGAGATGCAAACGACGTGAAAGCCAAGGCGCAGTATGTATGGAGTCAGAAACGGAATGGAGTAAACGACGAGGGCAAGCTGATCGGTTACGGCGTGGTGACCGGCGAAGAAGCGGCCAATCGTTATCTTAATTTCGGAAGTTTCGAAGTGGAGCCGGGCGACTTGGTCGCGGTTATCACCGATGGTTTTGAGGAGTATATGGAATTGCCAGAATTTCTTTCAATTCTTAGCCAATGGCCCCACGACATGGAAGAGTGTTTTAAGAAATTCACTGCCCGAAAAGCAACGGTGGATGCTCCGGAAAAATATGGGCATGAACGGTCATTGATTGTGGTTTCGATTTAAATTTCGATATTGGATATGAGCGAGATTGAACAAATAAAATCTAAACTGGATATCGTTGATTTGATCGGCGAGTATCTGCAGCTCCGGCCGGCTGGGTCCGGCAGTTTTAAGGCATGCTGCCCGTTTCATCATGAAAAGACGCCGTCTTTTTTTGTATCAAAGTCAAAACAGATTTGGCACTGCTTCGGCTGCGGCGAGGGCGGGGATCAGTTCGCGTTTGTCATGAAAATGGACGGCGTGGATTTTCCCGAGGCATTGCGGTTACTCGCGGCTAAGGCGGGCGTTACTTTGCCGGAGTATAACCGCGAGCAGACCGGCTTGCGGCAGAAGCTTATCGCGCTCAATGATCTCGCGGCCAAGTTTTACCACCGCGTGCTGCTTGAATCACAGTCGGCCGAGGCGGCAAGAAAGTATATTGAAAAAAGAAATCTGCCGGCCGATGTCGTGGAGGAGTTTATGCTCGGCTACGCGCCGGATAAATGGGAGATATTATTGAATTTTTTAAAAAAGAAAGAATACAGCGAGTCGGATATCAACGAGGCCGGGCTCGTGTCGCGCAAAGAGCGCGGCAGCGGGTATTACGATCGGTTCCGCGGCCGGGTGGTGTTTCCGATCCGCAACATCCACGGCAATACCGTGGGATTCACGGCGCGGCTTCTGGACCCCGAAGCCAAGGAGGCAAAATATATCAATACGCCGCAGACAAAGATTTATAATAAGAGCGAAGTAATTTACGGCCTGGACCGAGCAAAGCGCGCCATCCAGCAGGAGGATCTCGCGGTAATGGTTGAGGGCAATATGGATGCGATAACCTCGCACCGCGTCGGCGTAAAGAACGCCATCGCTTCATCCGGCACGGCGCTCACGGCCGAGCAGGTCGGCATCATCAAACGCTATACCCAGAATATCGCGTTCGCGTTTGACGCGGACGCGGCCGGACAGACGGCGGTCAAGCGCGGCATTGACATGGCGCTTGCGAGCGATATGAATGTGAGCGTGATTCTTATTTCCGGCGCAAAGGATCCGGATGAACTCGCGAACCGCGACCCCGAACTCTGGAAAAAAGCAATCAAAGAAAAAGTCGGCGCCATGGAATATTATTTTTCAGTCGCAAAGAAAAATTTTGATCTGAATTCCGCGTCCGGAAAAAAGCAGGCGTCAGTTTTTCTGCTTTCGGAAATCGCCAGGATTAAAAATAGAGTGGAGCAGTCGCATTGGCTGCAGCAGCTTTCAAAAATGATTGACGTGGGCGAACAAATTTTGCGCGAATCCCTGCCCGCTCCGGCGCGCATTAAGGAGCAGGCCGCCCCGGAACCGCCAAAGCCGGTCCTGGCCGAAGAAACCAAAGAAGAGCGTGTCTGGGCGAAACTGATTTCCATACTCATTAACCGGCCCGAACTCATTACCGCGGTCCAGGCCGACTTCCATCCCGAGTATATCTGGTCGGAAAGTTATCAACAGCTGTACAAGAATCTGATTTTGTTTTATAATGATGCGCGTTCGGGTGAAGGCAATATTTATCAAGAATTAGAGAAATTTATTGAAAAGAGTTCACCGGATAAGGGGGGAGTGGATTTTTTTCGGAAGCTGGCGCTGGCCGGCGAGCGTGACTGGCCAGACTTTGAGAGCGCGGATTTGCAAAAAGAGCTTTTGAAAATATGCGCTTACGCTGAAGCTCTTTATCACACGAACGAAAAACAAAAACTTGTCAAACAGATGAGGGAAGCCGAAGAAAAAGGGGATAAGGAACTGGTTGAGAAAATTATGAAAAAATACCAAGGATTGGAAAGCTCAGATTAGAAAATCGTAAAATTTTTTTCAAACAATGAACGCTTTTTACAAAAAAAGCAAAAAGAAAAACAAGGCCGGGCGCAAGCCCGTCCCGAACAAAGCCAAGAAAGCTTCCAAGCTAAAAGCAGCCGGAAGCAAACCCAAAGCTCCGCTTAAAAAGGGAGCGCGAAAGGCACCGGCCAAGCCTCAATTGGCCAGAAAGACCGCGAAAGCGGCGAGAAAAATAACAAAGCACGCGGCTCGGCCGCCCAAGGCGCAATTGCCCAGTGAGGAAATCATCAATGAACTCATTGAAAAGGGTCGGGGCCGTAATTTTGTTACTGAAACTGAGATTTTATTTGTCTTTCCCGAGGTTGAAGATTATCTCAAGGGTTACGAAGAATTTTTGGACCGGCTCGATGCCCAGGGAATTCAGGTCATTGAAATGAAAGAAGGGCTTTTGGGCAAAGAATCGGAAAGAAAGGAAGCGCTTTCCAGAATCCGTATTTTTGACGACGGTAAAAAATCCGATGTTCCGGATCTGGCCCAGGATTCGATCCAGATGTATCTTCGGGAAATTGGCAAAATACCGCTTCTCACGGGCGAAGAAGAGGTCGCGCTGGCAAAGCGCAAAGAACGCGGGGATAAAGACGCCGAAAAGAAATTAATTGAAGCCAACCTGCGCCTGGTCGTCTCCATTGCCAAAAAATTCGTGGGTAAGAGTTTGTCGCTTCTGGATCTCATCCAGGAGGGCAATATCGGCCTGTTCCGCGCGGTCAAGAAATTTGAATATCGCAAGGGTTATAAATTTTCGACCTACGCGACCTGGTGGATTCGCCAGGCGATTACGCGCGCGCTCGCCGACCAGTCGCGCACAATTAGAATTCCGGTCCACATGGTTGAAACAATTAACCGGTTCCAGCAGGTGGAGCGCCAGCTGATTCAAGATCTCGGCCGTGAACCCCTGCCCGAAGAAATTGCCGCGGAAATGAGCGAAGACCTGGACAAGGTGCGCCACATCATTAAGATTTCGCAGGATACAGTGTCACTTGAGACTTCGGTGGGCGAGGATGAAGAGGATTCAACACTTGAAGATTTTATTGAAGATGTAAAAAATGTAACGCCTGATCGTTCGGCCGCGCTGCAGCTACTCCGCGATTACGTGAAGAATGTGATTAAGGATCTGTCGCCGCGCGAGCAGAAGATTCTGGAGATGCGCTTCGGCCTGGAAGATGGCGTGTCGCATACCCTGGAAGAGGTCGGCCGCGAGTTTGACGTGACCCGCGAACGCATCCGCCAGATTGAGGCCAAGGCTTTGGAAAAGATAAAAGGCAGCGTGGGGATTGAGAAACTGCGGGATTATTGATTTTTTTGGCCATACGTATTAAGATGGCCAAATGTTTTCTGGGGTAGCTCAGTGGCAGAGCAGTTGGCTGTTAACCAATTGGTCGTGGGTTCGAATCCCACCCCCAGAGCCATGTGGGATTTGCGGAGCCAAAAGCTCCGCTTTTCTCTTTATTAGAGCCTATTTGGGCAGGTTCTAACCGTCCAATTTTTTGATTTGACCCGGATGAGACAAGAATTAACGGCAGAAGCGCGGAATCCGTGTCAATTCTTATGTTTTTGTCTTTTAAGAGGAGGTTCGAACCGAGGGCAGACAAAATTACTTTTCTCGCATGCTGGCCTCGTTCTGTGAACGCTTCGTTGGCGTCGCCGGCGAAGGTTAAAATGTTATCGGCCGTCTGAAGCCAGCTGTCTATGCGGCTGTCAGTGTCATTTAGAAGTTCGTGCAACTTGGCTTTTTCCTGGTTGACTTCCGATTTCTTGCGTGTGAATTCTTCTTCGCTGATCTCGCCGGCGGCGCGCATATCAATTAAAGCGTCTAGTTTTTTCACGCAGACTTCGTAATTCTTTTGTTGGTTGGAAAGTATTGCGTTTCGATCGGCCGCCTCGCGTCCGTTTTCGTTCTGAAGCCACTTCATTGCCCAGCCGTGGAATTCTTCCGGTGGCTGAACTTTGGCCAACGTTTTTTTGATCTGTTTTTCCAGTTCATCCACCTCAATGCATTTCTGACTGCACGGACCTTTTCTTTTAGTGCAGTGATAATAGGTGTAGTGATGGACGTTGCCGTTTTTGTTTTTCTTTATTTTATTCTCGGCCGTAACCATACAGCCGCACTCGCCGCAACGAATCATGCCGGTGTAAGCGAAAGTGTGGGTTTCCGGTTTTGGTTTGCTCCCATGGCCGAGTAGTTTTTGGACTCGGTCGTATTCGTCGCGTGTGATCATCGGCTCGTGCTTGCCTTTGTGCCAGTTACCTGAGCCTTGTGGCCATTCAAACCAGCCATAATAGAAAGGATTATAAAGCACGCGGTAGAATCCGCTTCGCGCTAATTTCTTTACGCCCCAATTGCTAATAGCAATCTCATGAACACGGGGAGCGGTAAAATCTCCGCTTAAAAGCATATCAAACATTTTCCGAACAATCGGAAACATCTTCGGGTCTTTGCGGATCGTTTTAAAACCTTTCAGCTTATCTGGCGTGTTCATATAGCCAACCGGTGCTGGCCCAGGGTGCCAACCCATTTCTACCTTGCGCCTTAGTCCGCGTTTTACATCAATACCCTTATTATCATTTTCAAGTTTAGCCTGACTACACAGGAGGTTAAGAAGAAATTTATCATTCGGTGTGTTTCGATAGGCCTGACCGGGTGTACGTATGTCCTGAAGCCTGTTCTGATCCATGAGATAGACCAGGTATCCGGTGTCCACGGAATTACGCGAGAGCCGGTTCGGATGCCAGGCGATTATGCCCTCAGCTTCGCCTTTCTCTATCCGTTTTATCATCTGATTGAAAATCTCACGGCCCGGTGCTTTGGCCGAGTATGATTCTTCCAGACGCTCCACAATTTGGAGCTTTTCTCTTTTTGCAAGCGCTTCCAGTTCGCTCTTTTGCGAGTCAATCGAAAGGACCTGTCTATCTTCTTGTTCTGAAGATTTTCGAGCGTAGAGGAAGTACTTGAATTTTGGTTGTACTTCCTGGTTCATATTAGTTTTTAAATAGGTCGGTGGTGTTCAGGTAATAAACCAACTTACCGCCGGCCGACATTATTATTCTCATAGTCGGATAAGGCCATGGGTCGCCCATAAGTCCGTCCGGCAATTTGTAGCTTTTATCCTCCCAGCGCCATTCATTGGCCGCCGGATTTTTCGCGTCCGGTTTGCTGGATATGTATTGCGGCTGGATGTCAGACCTTATTAAAAACTTAGTGTGTTCCGGATCATGGCCGAGGTATGAGAACGCGGCCTGTTCGATTTCGTCTTTGCTCATAAGCGGCCAGTCCAGCGATCCGTTGCCAGGGCAGTTGCCTGGCATGACTGCGCTACGCTCCTGTGGATATCTGATGCCGACCTGGATGACCTGGTAGGTTTTCGTGCTCACTTCGTATTCGTAAATTTCACAGCGGTCGTTGATAAAATCTTTTTGTTGAAAAATGTAAATCGGGCGATCCCATTCTTCTGGATTGTCGGCCGTGAACCCGCCGTCGTTTTGTTTGACGTTGCTCAAGACTGCGAAGTTGGAGAGATGATTATTCTGGCCGGTGTATTGCAACTCCAGATTCGGCTCTCCCATAAAAGTGCGGATCGCTTCTTCGGCTTTATTGAGTTCGCTTTCTGCCGGCGGATTTTGGTTTACGAAAATCCGTCCGTCGGAAGTCATACATTGCTCGGGATAGGACTTCATTATGGCGAATCCCGCTTCGACGCACTGGTCAAAGTTCGTAATGGAGGCCATGTCTGTTGTTTCGGCCCCACGCGGTGCATTGTTGCCTAAGAGGTGATAAACTCCGTAACCTGCCCCAAGAACCGCTACAATGGCGATTACGGCGTAAATTTTGGCGTTTTTAGTCATAGTTTTGTTCATTAATTATTTAATTGTTTGTTTCGACCTTTCTACACACAACATGGGCCTAAGGTCGAAGTAAGTCAAACGTATATTTCTATTTTACCGTTTTATTGATTTTTTAATAAGAGGAGGGTCAAATCTTATACCGATTTTGTACCGATTTCATCCGGCCGTGTCCGCCAAAATACCCGATGTTTCCCCGATGCCTTGTCGCAGACGATTCTCCCAAAAGCTGCCCCAATTTCACCCCAGTTTTGCCCCAGTCTGATTTCTCCAATTTTGGTGCAGGTTTAGTGCATTTTAGTGCAACCATAATTCCCAAATTCCACCCTCATTTCACCCACACCTTACCCTCATTTTCTGGTCGCCTTTTAGTCGCCTTTGGTCGCCATTCAATGGATCGAAATCTACCCAAGTTTCACCCAAGCTTTGCCCAACCCCTATTTTTTAATTTTTCAGCAAGCTTGCTTGCTTTATTTAAGCTTTTTATTAATTATTTTTTCTTACTCAATCTTTATTACTTAGTGCTTCATGGTGGTCCCGGGCCGGGGTTCTCTATGGTGCCTGACCGTGCTTCATTTTGAACCCCCGTCGTTTTCAGCAATCGCGGGTTGAGACGGTACATCGTTCCGACCCAGCGGCCACGTTCCATCGTGCCCGGTTTTATTTCTATGAGTCCCATGTTGATCAATTTTTTTCTGACGCGCCGGCAAGTGGACCGGCTAAAACCCAATGAAGCGAAACCGTGTTCTTTGTTCTCTCGCGTTATAAATGTTTCGTCGATGTGCCAAAACCAGCCGTCCTTATTGCCGTGGCGGTTGGTGAGATGGCATAAAGCCATTAAAAAGTCGCGTTCGGCGTGAGTCAAAGTACGACGCAGTTTTTCATCGTCAAAGAGAGCGTGAGGAGCCGGAAAGAAATTAAAGCTTTTACCACGTGTTTTGGGTTGGTTCGTCTGATTCATAATTTTCACTAAGTAATTCAGCTACTTTTTCATTAATGGCCATTTCGACCTCCTGGCCGGCTTCATGGGTAATCGGATGAAAAATGTTTATGTTCTGGCCTCCCACTTTGCGTGTGGGATAAACCAGCCGGTATCGGCCGGCCGGCCGGCTGAACACGGCCACCGATCCCATCCAGAATTTGCCGTCCAGGACAAACGAAACAAACCCGAGGAGACCGTCCTTGGGTTTAACCGGATAGAATTGGATTTCGCTAATTGTGGTTTGGTTGTAAGTCATGGCTTTTCACTACTTTTTCTTGGAAGTCATCAATAGATGGCTCACCCATATAAGTTATTTTGTAGAGTTTAAAAAGATTGTTGGCGCGCAAAGAAGCCTCCTCATCGGAGAGTTTTACGCCGTAGCGTTTCTCGTATAATTCTTTAAATTCTTGTATAGCTTCTTGGGGCAACATAAAAGGCTGGCCCCGCTGGGACTAGCCTTTATCTTTCTATTCAAATACTAAGCTTTCTTATCGAGGCACTTAACCTCAGAGGGAATTAACTTTTAATTGAAAAACAAAAAAGGGCTACCACTTCACATCATCAAGCAAAAAAACACGTAGTGCTTGATGACAGAAGTCGTAGCCCCGTCACACTTAGTTCCGATAAATCGGAACGCCGTCAGGCAAACTCCTATCTCTTATGCTTTTATAATAGCGGACCGGAAAGGCCGCGGTCAATAGGTCCATCTGTGGATAAATTATTCTGACAAAAGCTGACAAGAAGTTGACGGAAATTATTTAGCGCTAATAATCTTTTCTTGCGTTTTATACATTTCAAGTAAATTTTTTGTCGTTTTGTTTTTTCTGAACTGAGATACAGTATCGGCAAAATTATCGGTAATATTTATTTTCAAATTTGAGAAATTCTCGTAATAAGTAGATATATTTCCGAGCAAGACATTCTCAAAGAAGTTTTTTAGCGGATCGCCATTCCAATATTCGTCTTGGATATTTTCAACGTATTCTCTTGTTAAAAATTGAAACTGACCGTTATACTTCAGCTCTGATAGAAAACTCTCTTTTGGTTTATAAATAGAGCTAGTTATTAACTTTTCTCCCTCCTCTGGCAAAAGGGTTTTGTATAGATTTAAACCTAAAATCGACAATCCCTTAAATACCGGAAAAAGAATACCCGATATCTTTTTAGCAATTACTATTGGAAACCTTTTTTGTTTTTGAACTGCGCTTAGAAAAGAAAATAATTCTGAATCCGGAAATATCCAGCCACCGTTTTTTATCAGGCAGGAGATTGGCATATTCTTAAATGTGGCTTCGATTATAAAGGGATCATCTGAAATCATTTTTACATTTTTTAGATAACTCCCAATCAATTTAATAATTGATTGTTTAGTTTCCTTAGAGCTTTTATGGTCGAGTATATATTTATCCACTTTTTCTTTTTGGCCTTTTAATTTTGTCATTTCAGGTAAAGCCCCAAGTATGGAAGAAACTAGAATGTTTTGATCGACAAGCTTTAATACTAATCGCGGATCAATGCGTCGATTACCGGGACCGGTTTCGGAAAGGAGATAGACAAGCTCATTTTTAGTGAGGACCTTTTTATCACATATCAAGTTATCCATTCGGTGTTCAAAATACACATCAAATTCATCGCCGGTCAAAGAAGATATTGGCCGTTTGTTTAGCTTATTAATTATTGCTTTAAGCTGTTTTCTCATAAGTTATTCAAGCCTTATAATATAATAAGGCTTCTTTATTTCTAAAAAATTACATGTCTTATTATATTATAAGACAGTGATTAATCAGTTGTTTTGTTTATCCCCTTAGCTCTTGCACTCTTATTGATTATATCATATAATTGGAGTTGAACATAAGGCAGGGTCTTATATTTAACTTCAAACATATGGAAAAAGGCTTTTTAAACGAAATATTGAGATCAAGCAAAACGGTTTTTTCTTTCAAAGACCTTATTTTGCTTTGGGGAGGAATTGACAAGCTTACCGCTGGTTCAAGGGTTAATTACTATACTAAACACAATAATCTTTACCATATACGTCGCGGTCTTTATGCCAAGGACAAAAATTACGACAAATATGAGTTAGCTACCAAAATATTTACGCCTTCTTACGTCAGTTTTGAAACCGTCCTCGGATCGGCCGGTGTAACCTTTCAACACTACTCTAAAATTTTTGTTGCTTCGTACCAAAATAAAGAAATTGAATGCGATGGGCAAGTAGTTGCTTTCAAAAGGATTAAAGACGAAATTCTCACTAACAATGCCGGCATCGAAATAAAAGATAATTACAGTATTGCTTCGACTGAAAGAGCATTTTTAGATGTTGTTTATTTAAACACGGATTATCATTTTGATAATTTGTCAGTTTTGGATTGGGACAAAGTTAACTTAATCTTGCCTATCTACGGAGGTAATAAACGAATGGAGAGAATGGTCAAAAAATATCACGAGTCTTTAATAAATAATCCCAAATAAATTCTATGTCACTTGATACAGTAAAACACAAAAATATTCTCGTCAGAATTTTAAAAGACATTTACACTGATTCAACTATTGGACCGCTTTTGGGATTCAAAGGAGGTACAGCCGCCTTTCTTTTTTATGATCTCAATCGTTTTTCAGTAGACTTGGATTTTGATCTGTTGGAAGAGAGTAAGGAAGATTATGTCTTTGAACAAATTCAAAAGATTTTAAGTGCCTACGGCACCATTAAAGAAGCTCAAACGAAAAGGTTCAATCTTTTATTTTTACTTTCTTACGATGATAAGGAAATCGGTGCTCAAAATATTAAGGTGGAAATAAATCGCCGGAATTTTGGATCGAGGTATGAAGTAAAGGCATACCTTGGCATCTCTATGAAAGTCATGGTGAAGGAAGATATGTTGGCTCATAAACTTTGTGCGATGTATGAACGCATCGGTAAGACTAATCGTGATATTTTTGACGTGTATTATTTTTTGCATAATAACTGGCCGGTGAATAAAGAAATTATAGAGGGCCGAACAGGAACGTCTTATAAAGATTTTTTACAAAAATGCATTAACTCTTTGGAGAAAGTCAGTGACCGCAATATTCTTTCCGGTATGGGCGAACTTCTAGACGAGAAGCAGAAAGCTTGGGTGAAGTCGAAACTCAGAGCCGAGACGATATTTTTACTGAAGCTTGCCCTAGATAACGAAAAATAATTTTATGGCAAACAAAAATCTTGCAAACGCAAAAAAAGTAAAGAATGACGAGTTTTATACTCAGTACAGCGATATTCAGAAAGAGATTGAGGCGTATTTGGAATACGATCCTAACGTATTTCGAGGCAAGGTGGTGTATTGTAACTGCGACGACCCGTTTGAGAGCAATTTTTTCCGCTATTTCGTGCTTAATTTCAACAAGCTTGGATTGAAGCAGCTTATCACCACTAGTTACAAACCCTCGCCCGTTGCCAATACGCAACTGGAATTATTTGGCGATGACAAAACTCTTACTAAATCAAAAGGCCGTCCAAAGATAAATGCCAACAAGTTCATTATTAACGAAGTGCGCGATATAGACGGCGATGGCGAGTTCAACTTGAAAGACATTGCTAAGCAGTTAAAGGCAAACAAACATAACGAATGGATGCCGCTAAAGGACGACGGCGACTTTCGCAGCGATGAGTCCATTAATCTATTGAAACAATCTGACATTGTGGTAACTAATCCGCCGTTCAGTCTATTTCGCGAGTACATAAAACAACTTGTTAAGTATGATAAAAAGTTTTTGATCATCGGCAACCTGAACGCGATTACCTACAAAGAAATATTCCCATTACTTAAAGAGAATAAAGTTTGGTTAGGTAATAATTACAAAGTTAATGCCGGTGCAATGTTTTTTGAGATACCCGAAAACATTGCCAATTTAGAGCAGGTTCGTGAAATAAAAACAAATGAAAGCGGAAAAAAAGTATATGTCACTAGAGTGCAGGGTGTTCGCTGGTTTACCAATCTTGACCATGGGCGTCGTCATCAGCCACTCCCACTCATGACCAAGGCAGAGGTGATAAAGTTCGTAATGAAAAAACCGTTTGAGAAATATGAAAATTATAACGCGATAGAAGTGTCGTTAGTAAAAAATATCCCGAGCGATTACAGCGGCGTAATGGGAGTACCGGTCAGTATTCTTGATAAATATAGCCCCGAGCAGTTTAAGATTGTTGGAATGTGTGAGAATGAAGATTTATATAAACAAAAAACAAAAGTGTATACATCCGCAGAATGTAAACAGGCGTATTTAGATAAATTCGGGAAAACAGGAACCTATGACTTGAACGCAAGTGGAGTAATTATTCGAGATGGTTTATTGGAAAAAGTTTATCAAAGAGTGCTTATTAAACATAAGAAAAAAATAATATGAAAACAACTTTAAAAATTAATATTACTGTTAAAGATATTTGCGATGGGTTTGTCTATAACGAACTTGAAGGTAAGGGTTTGTTCGGTTTGTCTGGTAAATTGACCATTCAACCGGAGTATCAACGCAATTATATTTATGCTTCTGATGGTGGTAAAAAAGAAATGGCCGTCATTGAATCAGTCCTCAAAGAGTACCCGATAGGATTGATCTATTTTAACAAAGTAAGCGACAACAATTTAGAGGTTTTAGACGGCCAGCAACGCATCACTAGTCTTGGGCGGTTTATAACTGACAAATTTGCTATCAAAGACGAAAACGGCATGGAGCAATATTTTAGCGGTATGGCAAAAGACAAACAGGGTAAAATTTTAAAAACTACTTTACTTATTTACGAATGCGAAGGGAAAGAAAGCGAGATAAAAGAGTGGTTCAAAACAATTAATATTGCCGGTGTTCCACTTAATGGTCAGGAATTACTTAATGCGGTGTATTCCGGGCCGTTTGTAACGCTCGGCAAGGAGGAATTTAGTAATAGCCAAAACGCCAACATTCAAAAATGGAGCGCGTATGTATCCGGTAGCGCTAACCGGCAGGAATTTTTAGAATGTGCGCTGGATTGGGTAAGCAAAGGTAATATCGGCGATTATATGAGTCGTCATCGTTTTGAAAAAAATATTAATGAATTAAAAAAATATTTCAACAGCGTGATCGATTGGGTTTCTAGTGTGTTTACTAATGTTGAAAGCGAGATGCGCGGTCTTGAGTGGGGGCGACTTTATGAGGAACACCATAAAAAATCGTACAATCCAGCCAAAGTATCAGCCGAGGTACAGAAGCTCTATGCTGATCCGTATGTTAAAAATCGCAAAGGTATTTTTGAGTATATTCTTGGTGGTTCCATTGACACAAAATTACTTGAAGTCCGAGTTTTTGATGAAGCAACCAAAAAGACGGTTTATACAACACAAACCGTCAAGGCAGAGAAAAAAGACGAATCAAACTGCCCGCATTGTGCCATTGGGCATGATGCTAACAAGAGTAAGATTTGGAGTTTTAGCGAAATGGACGCAGACCATGTAGCAGCCTGGAGCAAGGGAGGTGCAACTTCAGCAAAAAACTGCCAGATGCTTTGCAAGACACACAATCGAGCAAAAGGTAATCGGTAAACAAAGTAACTAGACCAAATCTGGAAAATAAAATCTTTAGTAGAAGAAGTAGTGAAAAAGTAAAAATATGCCCGAAGAACTAAAATTTAAATTTTTGAAAGATGTCCCGCTTGGTAATGGTCAAGATGGTATTTTTGGCTTTTATCATGAGAACGTTGCTCCAGCTATGAAAGAGATACTAGAAAACGATTCTTGTGTTCATACCATCGGACTTTTTAGTAGGTGGGGTACGGGCAAAAGTACAATCATTGAAATGATACGTCACGATCTACAAAGCCCGATGTTTGTTTTTGATGCATGGAAATATCAGGAAGATTCGTTACGCAGAATTTTTTTGATCGAATTAGTAAACTTTCTGATTAGTCAAAAACAACTTTCGCCCGAGGATAAAAAAATACTTGACCCTCTTTATAAATCAACAGAGGAAAGTTGCGAAATAACGACGGCCGAAATGCAAGTAAGCTCTGCCGGATGGCTTAAAAAAGTTTGGTTGTTGTTAAAAACAAACTGGCTTTTAGTCTTATCTCTGATTTTAGTAATCGGATGGGTAATTTTAAATTTGATTTTCAAAAATAATAATCTGATTATTCAAACAATTAAAGATTTTGCGGCCGTTGTAGCTTCATTCTCTGTTCTAGCTCTCTTTTTTAAGCCTTTACTGGAGAAAGTTTGGGAACGCTCGGTCGAAAAGTTTTTATCTTCGTTAAATCCACTTGCCTCTATTAAAACAAGGGTTGAAAAAGAGGAACGGTTAAACTCCCCGGAGCAATTTGAAGCTCTGTTTAGACTGATACTTCAAAAAGTTAATAAAAAAGTTGTAATAGTTTTTGATAACATTGATCGTGTTCAGGGTGATGCGGCAATAAAAATTCTTTCTGCTATCAAAACGTTCCTTGATCCGGCCGGTGTTGCTGGACTTGTTTTTATAGTTCCCTGCGATTCAGAAGCCATTATTAGCCAAATCAAAAGTTTTTATGGTGGTCAGGATGATGAAGATTTTGACCCTTCAGAATATCTTAGAAAGCTATTTAATGTTGTAATTTGGACGCCCGAATTTATTGAAGCCGATCTTCACGCATATATTAAAAAACTGATTAATGATACCGGCGAAATAAAAAGTTTACTCCAAGGTCAAGATTCAGAGGATATTGTTTATGTGATTAGCAATGCTTTTTCTAACAATCCTCGTGAGATTAAACAGTTTATAAATAATTTAATAGCAGCATTAGTCTTAGCTTCTAAAACGGAGGTATGGCAAAGGATTAAAGACAATATCGCTTATTTAGCAAAAGTATTGGTGCTTAGACAAAAATTTACACCCGCTTATCATCGATTAAAGGATAAATGGTTTGAACCAGAAAACATTCTAAAAGATAAAGATTCTGCTGATTTACGTAACTTCATGTTAAATACGAGCCGTATTACCGTTTCTAACGCCCGCCCGTTTATCTATTTCAAAGAACCGACCATTTATCAATCTCTCAACAATTCAGAGGAAATGATACTGAGTTTGGCCGAGGGCAACAAAGATAAATTTAAGGAACTTGCCTCGGCGGAAACCAATAAAGGATCATTAGTTGATTTTATCCGTCATCTCTTGCGTGAGTATAGGAGCCAGAGAGATATATTGCTTAAAATATTTACTACTCACTTAGAGGCTTTCCACGAATTGGGGATTTCGTCTTCGACTAAAGTATATTACGAATCCCTTGCTCGTGTTTTAGATGCTGATCTATGGCAATTTTTCACTCAGCTCCAAACTAACTTAGTTTTTTCTGACCTTATTACGAAGCAGGAACTAGATGTCCAGTTCCGCGCACCCTTAATTAAGCGCTATGTTTTGGCCGTGGGAACAGAAGAGGTTCGTAAGCCAAATATGGGGTCAATATTAAAAGATATTCTTACGAACTTAAAACAAAACGCTTCATTAATAGCAGATGAAGATAAAATTCAGATCGTTAAGTTTATTGATGAGAATTTTTCAACAAATTTCGATATTATATCGCTATTTGGCACACTTGAAGAACAGACGACCTTTATTTCTCCCCAGGCGTTTGACAAATTTATCGCTAATTTCAACCGAGATAGTCTATCGGGACAGATTACAATAATTAAGCAGTTTAAGGAATACATTTCAGAGAAGAACAAGTTTAATATAATTCTGCAAAAAATTACTGAAGTAATAAATAAAGAGACTACCGAGAGTCCAGACTACCGCGCAGAAAAAGAAACTTTATTCGCTACTTGCGGGGATATATTTAGTGAATTTCAGGATCAGTTTAAGATTGTTGATGACGGCACTAAAATTCAGCTTACAAAGAATTTTATCCAGGCGTTTAATAGTATTGGGGCTTGGGATAATCGCACGGGCTTAGTTAATAATTTACGTTGGATTAGCTTCTATGTGCCAGAAGCACAACAGAATGAACTCGTAGCTCAGATTAATGGTTACTTCCAAAACGCTGGAGCCGCTAAGATTGGTTTAGTATTTGATTATTGGAAAAAAGAAACTGCCGAAAAATTTCTATCTACCTACTTCAAACCATTGCTATCTCGTAGTATGAGTGATGATGTGTTATTAGAAATTGTATACAAAAAAGCAGATAAGGATAAAAAGATTGAGTTGCTTAAAAATATTATTAACCAGAAGGGTGCAAATAGTTTGAATTTTATAAAGAGTTTGGGCGATAATCTGCCGGATCGACAAATGGTTGTAAAATCTTTATTGGCTAAAGTAACGTCTATCCCTTTTGGAGAACAAATTGCAGTTTATGATTATCTGCCGATTCAATTAAGCAAAAATGATCCAGTAGATTTGAAAGATCAGGCAGTAACTCAAATTAAAAATCTTATAAAATCTGATGCACTTGCGTCTCAAGAAGCCGGCTTCAACTTTTTAATCAAGTCTGACTTTTTGGGAGAAGAGAAAAAACGAGAGATTGGTAAAGAAATTCTGGATTGGCTCAGACAACCAGGAAAAATATTAACTTCAGCTCATCATTTTGCCTTAAAAACTGTATCTAGCCTAACAGGAATTATGCAGGAGACTCCCGTTAAAGATTTCGTTTATGTTTTGTTTGATATGTTGAGACCGGATCGTGATAAGAACTCCTTGCAGACTTCTCTTGGAATTTTAGATGAAGTGAAACCAACCTATCCAGCTTATGAAAAAGATTTTAAAGATTTGTTAGCCCGCCTTAAGGACTGGCCTGAGGGTGAGAATAAAGCTTTTGTTGTAGAGCGAATTAAAGGACTTAAAGTGTCTAATCCAAAAAAAGAAGAAAAGGATTTTTGGAAGGAAGTAGAATCTTTAACGGCCGAGAAAGAACCTACAAATACTTAATCTATCATATCGAACGGTGATTCATGGCGGAGCATTTTGACGGCCGCGTCCATTTCGTAGGAGTGCCAGCCGTTCAGAATAACGGTTCTAAGTTCACGCGCCGCTCGGAGCCAACTAAGAGGCACCATTGTGAAATGGCGCTTTTTAGTTGGCTCTTGATTAATTATCCTATATGTGCTATACTGTGTGGGTGAAATAAGATATGAAAAGTCGTCGAGTTTCTCATCGAGTTTCTATATAATAAACCAAAATTCAATAAAAACTATGCAAGGCACGATTAAGACTCTTACAGGCAAGGGATTCGGATTCATCGCCCGCGAAGGCGAGGAAAAGGATCTGTTTTTCCACTCAAAGGAATTAATCGGTGTTACGTTTGATGAATTGAAGGTCGGCGATGTCGTCACCTTTGAACTCATTGACACCGAAAAAGGCCCGGCCGCGACCAAGGTATCGCGCGCCTAATCACGTTTAATAAATCCGCTCTGGCTTTTAGTCGAGCGGTTTTATTTATCAAGAGGAGTAATTGCTACGGAGAGAATCAAGAATTAGGAATCAGGAATTAGGGGCGTTGCGATGGGCTTTATTCCTGATTCATGATTCTTGATTCCTGATTCCCAATGCTTGAATATCGATTACATTCGGCTAGACGTTTGACAGACTAATAATTTTGGACTATACTCATATGATTAATCAATATGGAAATACGCAATATCGCGATCATCGCCCATGTTGACCATGGCAAGACGCGCCTGACCGACGCGCTGATGCGTCAGACCGGCATGGTGAGCGATGATGAAACCAGCATGGATTCAAACGCTCTTGAGAAAGAGCGCGGTATTACTATCTATTCAAAAAATACGTCGGTTTTTTACAGGGGTACAAAAATTAATATCGTGGATACTCCGGGACATGCGGATTTCGGTTCCGAGGTGGAGCGCGTTCTGCGCTCCATTGATTCCGTGCTTTTACTCGTGGACGCGCAGGAGGGTCCGATGCCCCAGACAAAGTTTGTTTTAAAAAAATCTTTGGCCCTTGGCCTGAAGCCGATTGTGGTAATTAACAAAATTGACAAACTGGCGGCGCGGCCTGACTGGACGCATGAAAAAATTCTGGAATTATTTATGGATTTGGGTGCGACCGATGAGCAGCTTGATTTCACCACGGTCTATGCCATCGCTAAGCAGGGGATCGCTAAGATGAATCTCGCGGATGAGTCAAGCGATTTGACTCCGCTTCTGGATACGATTTTGGAAAAGGTGATGCCGGCCGAGGCGGAGGTTGATCTGCCTCTTGCTTTTCAGCCGTTTAATTTGGCGTACGATAATTATCTCGGCCGCATGGGTATCGGCAGGGTATATCAGGGCGCGGCGCATGTCGGTGACAATGTTTTTGTCAAAAAGCACACCGGCGAAATAGTACCTGGAGAGATCACCAAGCTTTTTACTTTTGAGGGCGTGGTCAGAAAAGAGGTATCCGAGGTTACGGCCGGAGACATCGTTATGATCGCCGGATTGCCGCAGATATATATTGGCGACACGGTCTGCCGTGATCCGGACCAGAAATTGCTCGCCGCCATAAAAATCGATGACCCGACAATTTCTTTGAATTTTTTGGTTAATAATTCGCCGTTTGCCGGACGCGAGGGTCGATTCGTTACCAGCCGGCAAATCAAGGAGCGTCTGGAAAAAGAACTTGAAGTGAACGTGGGTTTGAAAATCGATTTTTCGCCGGTTGAGTCGTACAAGGTTTACGGACGGGGCGAATTGCACATCGCCATACTTTTGGAAAATATGCGCCGCGAGGGTTTTGAACTTCAGGTTTCACAGCCGCAGGTTATTGTTAAAGAAGAAAATGACGTCCGCCTAGAACCGTTCGAGGAGGTGACAATTGATATTAATTCAGATGCGGTCGGTACGGTGATTGAAAAAATGTCAAAGCGGAAAGGCAAGATGCTGGAAATGCGGCCCGAGCAAAATCATACACGTTTGATTTTTGAAATACCGACGCGGGGCATGCTGGGCTACCGCAGTGAATTCATCGTGGATACGCGCGGCGAGGGGATTCTGTGCAGTGAATTTATCGGCTTTAAACCGCATGTCGGAGAAATCGAGAAGCGCGATGTGGGTTCAATGATCTCTGGAGAAACCGGTAAGGTACTGGCCTATTCGCTCGCCAATCTGGAAAACCGCGGGGCCCTGTTCGTAAAGCCGAACGTGGAGGTGTACGAGGGCCAGGTTATCGGCAATACGGCCAAGGGCGATGATATGACGGTTAATCCAATCAAGGGCAAGCATCTGACCAATATGCGTTCATCGAGTTCGGATATCGCGATTCAGCTCGATCCGCCGGTGGAATTGACCCTGGAACGCGGCCTGGAAATCATGGCCGAAGACGAGTATATGGAGATAACGCCGCAGAGCGTTCGTTTGCGCAAGCAGCTGCTGACGGACACGGACAGGATCCGGGCGTCGCGGCGGAGGGCAGGAGGATCGCGATGATAGCTTCATCTGTCAAAGATGAAGCTATTTTGTTATAATGAAACATGGATAATGATTAAATTAATAATATGAGAATATTTGTGATTTGTGCGATTTTATTCGCCGCTATGGCGGTTGTGGCCAATCCGGTCCGGGCAGGCGAGTGTTGCGGATGCGATCCGATTTACGACAGAAATGAAAACGGAGAAGTGATTATCTCTGCGTATGTGCGCGATTTTCCATGCACTACCGATTCAAAGATACTTACCACGGTGGTAAAGGGCAGCGTGATTAGTGTCATTGGTTATACCGACGGTTGGAATAATGTCCGATTGTCAAACGGAACCGAGGGCTGGGTCGGCGCGGCGCTGATGCAGTCAACCTCAAAGGCGCTTACCACGACCGGTTCAACCGGTTCGTCCGGGGCATCGACAGAAACCGCCGCGAGTCTGGCGCGGTATAAGGGTTATATTTTTCTTGATGTGCAGAGCCATGGCGAGGCATATTATTACTATCCGGTTAATCTGAGGCGGTATTATCTCGGACGGGCGGCGGATGCTTTTGATATCATGCGCAAGCTCGGACTCGGCGCCACGCACAGTTTTATCTCGAACACCACTTATTTTCCTGATTACGTAGTCGGTCGAATCTTATTGGATGTGCAATCCCACGGCGAAGCTTATTATATTTATCCTAAGGATAAGAAAAAATATTATCTCGGACGGCCGGAAGATGCATATAATATCATGAGAACGCTTGGGTTGGGCATCACGTCTGAAAATCTCGGCAAGATTTCAACTGCCAGTATTCAATAACATTTAATGAAACTCACTTTCTTGGGCGCGGCCGGCGAGGTGACGGGCTCGTGTTATCTCGTGGAGGCGGCCGGTAAAAAGTTTTTGGTCGAGTGCGGCATGTTTCAGGGCGAGCGGTATTCGGATTTGCGTAATCACGAACCGTTTCCGTTTGATCCCACGAAAATTGATTGGGTAATTATCACTCATTCGCACATCGATCATACCGGGCGTATTCCCCGGTTGGTTCGCGAGGGATTTCGCGGGCCGATTTTTTCAACCGCGCCGACCTGTCGGCTCAATGAACTGATGTGGATGGATAGCGTCAATGTCATGGAAATGGGTAGGAAGTATTACGGCCAGGAGCCGCTGTATCATGAAGCGGATGTAAAGCGTGCGGTTAATCTTTTTGATTGTGCGGATTACCGGCGGATCATTGAGCCCGAACCGGGAATATTTTTTGAGTTTTATGACGCCGGACACATTTTTGGTTCGGCGTTTGTTTTGGTCAAGACCGAAGGGAAAACCGTGATTTTTTCCGGGGACATCGGAAACGACGGGGTGCCGATTATTAAAGATACCATGCCGCGGCCGGGCTGCGATTTTTTGCTTTTGGAATCAACCTACGGCGACCGTTTGCATGAGCCGGCGCCGGGACGTGAAGAGAAATTGCAAGAGGTGATACTCCGAACTGTGAAGCGCGGAGGCGCGCTTTTGATACCGGCCTTTTCCATTGAGCGCACGCAGGAGATTTTATATGAGCTCAATGGCATGGTGGAAAATAATAAAATTCCAAGCGTGCCGATTTTTGTGGACAGTCCGCTCGCGATTCGTTCGCTCGAGGTTTATCGCGACTACATCAGATATTATGACAATGACGCGCTTGGACTGCAAAAAACCGGAGATGATATCTTTGATTTTAAGAATTTGCACGAAACGCTGAGCGTGGATGAATCCAAAAAAATTAATGACATTAAGCCGCCGATGGTGATCATTGCGGGTAGCGGCATGATGACCGGTGGCCGCATCCAGTTCCATCTGGAGCGCCATCTCCAGGATCCGAATAGCACCCTGCTCATTGTGTCATATCAGGCGAGCGGCACGCTCGGCCGGAGAATCAGCGAGGGTGCCCGGCACGTGGAGATTCACGGTCGGGCAATCAGCGTGAAGGCCGAGGTCGTGGCCCTGGATTCCTATTCCGCGCATGGCGATCAGAACAAGCTGATAAATTGGGTAAAAAACGCGGATACAATGCCAAAGCAGATTTTTTGCGTACATGGAGATGAAGCGGCGAGCCGGGCCTTGGCGGCCAGACTGCGCGACGAGCTCGGGCTCGATGCCGCGGTGCCGGCATTTGGGCAGACAATTGAATTTTAGACGATAAGGTGCTAAAATCGGATTAAATTGAGACCGTTGATTTATTCAATCCGCCTAAGGCGGAAACGAAGTGAAGGATCTTTCATACCCCCCTGCATGGGCCGAGGAGGGGGGTGATTTGTATTAATGGCCCAGCTTTTTATGAATTTTAAGCTGAAATCAAAATACAAGCCTTCGGGCGACCAGCCTCAGGCCATTGAAAAATTGGCCGCCGGCGTGGCGCGGGGAATGCGCTATCAAACCCTGCTCGGAGTGACCGGCTCGGGCAAGACTTTTACCGTGGCGAACGTGATCGCGCGCGTCAAGAAGCCGACGCTCGTGATCGCGCACAATAAGACCCTGGCCGCCCAGCTCTGCAACGAATACCGCGAATTTTTTCCGGAAAACGCGGTGGAGTATTTTGTTTCCTATTATGATTATTACCAGCCGGAAGCATATCTGCCTCATACCGATACATATATTGAGAAGGAAGCGGATATTAACGATGAGATCGATCGCCTGCGCCACGCGGCCACCCAGGCCCTGCTGACGCGCAGGGATGTGATTATCGTGGCTTCGGTATCATGCATTTACGGCCTGGGCGCGCCGGAAACTTACGAAAAGGTTGTTTTGAAAATTGAAACCGGCCGGGCCATGGAACGGACTAAATTGATGCGTGAGTTAATCAAATTGCAATTTAATCGGACCAACGCTGACGTAAAGCGCGGACAGTTCCGGGCGCGCGGCAATATTTTTGAAATAATGCCGGTCAATCAGGAGATAATCTTCCGCGTTGAACTGGGGACGGACGAGGTTGCGGATATCCAGGCTATTGATCCGGTGTCGCGCAAAAGGCGCGAATCGCTCAAAGAGGCGTGGATTTTTCCGGCCAAGCATTTTATTACCCTGGGGCCGGATAAAGCGCGGGCACTGAAGGAGATTCGCGCCGAAATGGAAGAGCGTCTGAAATATTTTAATAAAAACGGTTTGTTGCTCGAGGCCGAGCGGCTGGAGCGCCGTACCAGATACGATCTGGAGATGATGAACGAGATCGGTTACTGCTCGGGCATTGAAAATTATTCTCGGCATCTCGCCGGACGCAAGGCCGGAGAACCGCCGGATACTTTGATTTCCTATTTTCCCGAAGATTTCCTGATGGTAATCGACGAATCGCACGTCACGGTGCCGCAGGTCGGCGGCATGTATAACGGCGACCGTTCGCGCAAAAAAGCTTTGATTGATCACGGATTCCGCCTGCCGAGCGCGTACGACAATCGGCCGCTGACATTCTCTGAATTTGAGAAAAAAATTCTGAATTGTATTTTTACCTCCGCAACTCCCGGTCCGTACGAGATGAAGGTGAGCGGCAAGATTGTTGAACAAATTATCCGTCCGACTGGGCTCGTTGATCCCGAGGTGACGGTGCGGCCGGTGACCGCCAAGGGTAAGAACAAAAGCCAGGTTGAAGATCTGATCAATGAGGTAAAAGAGAGAACGCGTCTCAAGGAGCGTTCATTGGTGACAACTCTCACTAAAAAAATGGCCGAGGATTTATCCGACTACCTGCTCGAGCAGGGAATTAAAGCAAAGTATCTGCACAGCGGCATTGACACCCTGGAGCGCATCCGTATTTTGACGAGTTTCCGCAAGGGCCAGTTTGACTGTCTGGTTGGCGTTAATCTTCTGCGTGAAGGATTGGATTTGCCCGAGGTGACCTTGGTCGCAATTATGGACGCGGATAAGGAAGGATTTCTGCGCTCCGCGACTTCACTTGTCCAGACAATCGGCCGAGCGGCCCGCAATGTGCGCGGAGAGGTCATTCTATACGCCGATGAGATAACCGGTTCCATGCGCCAGGCGCTGGGGGAAACCAACCGGCGCCGCAAAAAACAGGCCGCCTACAATAAAAAATACGGCATCACGCCGCGTACTATTAAGAAGAAAATCAAAGATATCACAAAGATACTGGGCCTTGAAGAAAGGGACGTGAAGGATATTTTAGGTATGGAAATCGCGGCCGAGATCCGCAGTATTTCGGAAATTATCGCTGACAAGGAGCGGCAGATGAAAGAAGCGGCGGCTGAGCTGCAGTTTGAACTCGCGGCGGTTTTACGCGATGAAATTAAAGTGCTCAAAAAGAAGCAATGAAAACATTTCTTAAAATCGTAATTTTACTGACCGTGGTGGCGATGCTCGCGGCCGGAGGTCTGGCCTACAGCGTGCGGACTGAATATTCGTATAAGATTTACGACAGCATTGAATCACTGCCCGAGAATTCGGTAATGGTGGTCCTTGGTGCGAGTGTAAAACGCGACAAAACGCCGAGCGATGCGCTGGAAGACAGGCTTGAGACCGCGGTGCGGGCGTGGCGGGCGCAAAAGACCGAAAAAATCATTTTGAGCGGCGATGACGGCCGTTGGGCGCAGCCCGAGATCCAGGCCATGGTCCTTTATATGTATGATAACGGCGTGCCGGATGAAATGCTGCTGGTTGACGGCAATAACGCGCGGACGTTTGACAGCTGCTACCGCCTGAAGAACGAACTGGGCCAGAATAAGGTTGTTCTGGTAACGCAGAATTTCCATCTGCCGCGCGCCCTTTATTTGTGCAATAAAATCGGATTGGATGCGTGGGGAATCAGCGTCGACATCCGGTCTTATCAAAAAATCGCCTGGTTCACCATGAGGGACTGGATGGCGAGTCTTCTCGCATTTTGGGATATTTATATGAGAAAAGCACCGACATATTTACAATAGAATAATATTCTCTGAAAAAGTTTAGTCAAAAGTCTAAAGTTAAAAGTTGAGTTAAAAGTCATTGAATTATAAACTTTTAGACTTTTAACTTGACTTTAGACTTTTAACTTTTAATTTTAGACTTAATCATGCAAGATAAGATTATTATCAAGGGAGCTAGGGAACATAACTTAAAAAATATCTCTCTTGAGATCCCGCGCAATAAAATGGTTGTCTTCACCGGCGTTTCGGGTTCGGGCAAATCGAGCCTGGCTTTTGATACGATTTTCGCCGAAGGGCAAAGGCGCTATGTTGAATCGCTTTCGGCTTACGCCCGGCAGTTTCTCGGGCAGATGCAGAAGCCGGACGTTGATGAGATTGAGGGATTGTCGCCGGCGATTTCCATTGACCAGAAAGCGCACAGCGCCAATCCGCGCAGCACGGTCGCGACAATCACCGAAGTCTATGATTATCTGCGCGTGCTTTACGCGCGCATCGGCGTGCCGTATTGCCCGGTCTGCGGAAAGATAATCAGAAAAATGACGGTTGAGGAGATGGTGGATTCGGTCGGCAAGGCCGCGAAAAAGCTGCTCGGTACGGGCAAGGCGGAGGAGATTCATATTTTGGCGCCGGCGGTGCGCGGGCGCAAGGGCGAATATTATCAGATGCTGTACGACTGGTATAACAGCGGATTTTTGTTCGTGCGCGTCGACGGTAAGATGAGAAAATTAAGCGGACGGATTTTACTAGACAAAAACAAGAAGCACACCATTGAACTGGTCACGGATATTATTCCGGCGAGCGATGTGCTCGCGCTGGGCAAAGAGAACCGCCAGCGCCTGGCGGAATCGCTTGAAGTGGCGCTTGAATACGGTAACAATCTGGTTACCGTAATTTTCGGGGGCAGGGAAGAGCGTTCGCTTTCCGCCAAATTCAGCTGTCCGGACGACGGTTTCAGTTTTCCGGAAATCGAGCCGCGCCTTTTTTCTTTCAATAGCCCCTACGGCGCCTGTCCGACCTGCCACGGCATTGGCACGGAATTTATTTATTCGGATGAAATATGCCCGGACTGCAATGGCAAGCGCCTGCGGCGCGAGGCGCTGAATGTGCTGATAAACGGCAAAAATATCAACGAGCTGGTTTCCATGGATATAGATTTGGCGACCAGATTCATTCTTAGCTTGAATCTGACCGCGCGCGAAAAAGAAATCGCCGGTGCGGCCATGAAAGAAATCCTTGACCGCCTGCAGTTTATGATTGACGTTGGCGTGGAATATCTGACGCTTGACCGCACGGCCGGCACTCTTTCGGGCGGAGAAGCCCAGCGGATCCGCCTCGCTTCGCAGGTCGGATCGCGCCTGGTCGGCGCGCTGTACGTGCTGGACGAACCGACCATCGGCCTTCATCAAAAAGACAATACGAAATTAATTGAGACTCTGGCCAACCTCCGCGACATCGGCAACACGATTATCGTGGTTGAACACGACGAGGAAACAATCCGCGCGGCGGATTATCTGGTTGATTTCGGGCCGGGCGCGGGAAAGCGCGGCGGCGAGGTCGTGTGTTGCGGTGAAATTCCGGAGATTTTTAAAAACACGGAATCGTCAACCTGCGCTTATCTGCGCCGGGACAAAGAAATTCCTCTGCCCGCGAAACGGCGCGCGGTCGGCCGCGACGCGATTAAGATTATCGGCGCCAAGGAGCACAATCTCAAGGGCCTGAATCTGGAGATTCCGCTCCGGCGTTTCATCTGCGTTACCGGCGTTTCCGGTTCGGGCAAGAGTTCGCTGATGTATGACGTGGTCTACAAGTATCTGGCCAACCGGCTGAACGGCACCGGATACCGGCTCGGCGCGGCAAAACAGATCCTCGGGCTTGAATATCTGGACAAGGCGATTCTGATTGACCAGTCGGCAATCGGCCGGACGCCGCGTTCAAATCCGGCGACCTACACCGGCACGTTCTCGCACATCCGGGATCTGTTCACGCAGACGCCGGAGGCAAAGTTCCGCGGATACCGTCCGGGCCGGTTCAGTTTCAACGTGCCGGGCCCTGCCCGCCAATCGCCTGACGGCTCAAGCCGGATGGCAGGCGGGGGCCGCTGCGAACATTGCGAAGGCCACGGATACATCGCGATTGAAATGCATTTTCTGCCCACGGTTTACGTGACCTGCGAAGTGTGCAAGGGAAAGCGTTTTGACCGCGAGACACTGGAAGTGAAATGGAAAGAAAAAAACATTTCACAGGTTTTGGATATGGAGGCCGGGGATGCTTACGAATTTTTCAAAGACATTCCGCTGATTGCCGACCGGCTCAAGGTGATGAACGAGGTCGGTCTCGGATATATGGAACTCGGCCAGCCGGCGACCACGCTTTCCGGCGGCGAAGCCCAGCGCGTCAAACTGGCGAACGAACTGGCCAAGCGGCCGACCGGCCGGACTTTTTATCTTTTGGACGAACCGACCACGGGTTTGCATTTTGAAGATATAAAAAAACTGCTTGAAGTTCTGCATCGCTTGGTTGACCGCGGCAATTCGGTGGTGGTGATTGAACATAATCTGGATGTCATAAAAACCGCGGACTGGGTGATTGATCTGGGACCCGAGGGAGGGGACCGCGGCGGCAGCTTGGTGGCGCAGGGAACGCCCGAAGATATTGCCGCGAATCCGAAATCCTACACCGGACAATATTTAAAAAAAGTTTTGAGATAAAAAAAATAGCTCTGCGAGGCGCAGAGACTAAGGGGCTATAGGGTGATTTCTTCTATGACGATGAGGCGGGTGATGCGTTCGATTTCGGCGTGTGGCTTGAAGAAGGTGGGTCGGTGATACTTGTTCGGCATGATGACTACCCCGGCCACGGCCAAGAGATTTTCATGCTCTCGTATCAAGTAGCCGTAGACGGTCGATCCGTCGGTTGCTTCAATCATCAAGCGGTCTCTGGGGTGATAATCTGGCTTGTCGGGATTGAATCTTTTGTCCGGTCCGAGTTTGAACAGGTGCTGGATTTGTCCGAGTTGGAATGTCGCGGGAGTGACACTACGCTTATAGTAGATTGCCAGAGTGCCGCTGCCGATATTGTCCATAACGCCGATCGCGTATCTGTTATTGGAAAGAACCATCTCCACCACCGCACCGCCCAGAGCTTCCAGTTTATTGGCTTGGTGCTGGTCCATGGGAGCCTCCTTATACGCGAAACTTACAATATAAACTTAAAAATGTCAAGTCATGGCAATTCCGAAAAACGTAAAAATTAAAAATAATCTATTGCCGGCCGAACCGGGCGTTTATCTGATGCGCGACGCGGGCGGCGAGATTATTTATGTGGGCAAAGCGGCTTCGCTCAAGAGCCGGGTTTCTTCGTATTTTCTAAAATCCCATGACGACAAGACCGCGCGCCTTGTCCGGGACATCCGGCGCATTGATTATCAGATCACGCTGTCGGTGCTCGAAGCCCTTATCCTTGAGGCCAATCTGATTAAAAAGTATTTGCCCAAATACAATATCCGCGAAAAGGATGATAAAAGTTTTTTATATCTCGCGATTACCAAAGATGATTTTCCGCGGCCCATGCTGATTCGTGGACTTGAGCTCAGGCGCATGAATAGGAATAGATTCAAAGCCGTGTTCGGACCCTATCTTTCGGCGCGTTCTCTGCGCGCCGCTCTGGATCTTATCCGCAAGATGATCCCGTATTCCACCTGTGAACCGAATCAGAAGCGGGCGTGTTTTAATTTTCAGATTGGCAAATGTCCGGGAGTGTGCGCGGGAAAGATCAGCCGCGCGGATTACGCAAAAATTATCCGCAACCTGATTTTGTTTTTTCAGGGCCGGAAGACGCGGGTTCTTGCGAATCTGAAAAAAGAAATGAAGCGATTGTCGGAGAATTCAAAATTCGAGAAAGCAGCAACGGTCCGTAATCAAATCCGCGCATTGGAGCATATTCAGGATATCGCTTTATTAAAGCGTGATGAGCCGACTCCGGAGATCGGCCTGGCCGGCGAGAAGTTCATAAATATTTTTGGAAGGGTCGAGGGTTACGATATATCAATGATCAGCGGACAGCACGCGGTCGGAAGCATGGTTGTTTTTGATCAAGGCGAACCGGCGAAAGGCGAGTACCGCAAATTTAAAATTAAAACAATCCGCGGCACCAATGACACCGGCATGCTTAAAGAAGTTCTGGCGCGGCGTTTCCGGAACCGCTGGCCGCATCCGGACTTGATTCTGATTGACGGCGGTAGGGGACAGGTGAATGCCGCTCTGGAAATTTTAAGTCTGTTTAGGCTGCGCATTCCGGCGGTCGGCATTGCCAAGGGCATTACGCGCAAAAAAGATGAATTGATTTACGACCGGCTCGATCCCGAGCTTAAACGCGTCAGCGAGCAATACAAAGCAATTTTAGTCCGTGTCCGCGATGAGGCGCATCGGTTTGCGGTGAAGTATCATCGCGAGATCAGAGGACGGATTTTATAGACAAATCGCGTTTTTTATCTCCTACTCCATTTGCATAAAGTCAAATTCTGGCATGCATCGCTTTTTAACGCAAATCACTCTTCCGTCATTCCCGCGAAGGCGGGAATCCAGATACTATAAGCTACCAGAAAACAATAAATAGTACAGATGCTCGATTATTATCAATTTTATACGTACATTCTCGCAAGCAATAGAAACGGGACTTTGTATATTGGCGTAACGAATAATTTAAAGCGCAGGGTATTTGAGCATAAGCAAGGCGAAGACAGCGCTTTCACGGCGCAGCATTATATTAATAAGTTAGTATATTACGAAATGTACGAGAGCATTGAAGAAGCAATTATGCGGGAAAAGCAATTAAAGAAATGGAACCGCAGTTGGAAGATTAGATTGATAGAGGATTTTAATCCTCTCTGGAGTGATTTGTACGATAATATTGACTGAGATACCCCCGGTATATTGCGCTTGGATTCCCGCCTTCGCGGGAATGACGAAAACATGACAGTATTGACATTTTGAAAAAAGAGTGCTAATGTTTAGTGTCGAGATCCTTAAAAACAAAATTCCCCGGCGGGCTGAAGAGATTGTCCCCCCTGATTGCCATTGGGGCTATCGGGATCAGGAAAGGCTCTTCCACCGCGCCACCCACTTTTCCGCCCGAGGCGGAAGTTGGAAAGGAAACCAAGATGAGCGAGAACGAGAAAAGGAACGAGAACAAGATGCCTGAGGGGCTCGAGGATGCGGTTCCCATGGAATTGGGGCTGGTGGAGCTGGGAAAGATGAAGATCGCACTAATCGGTATGCTCCTGTTGTCGTTAGCCATCCCGTCCCTTGTTTGGCATCTGTGGATACTCACACATATGCCAAACCAAGTATCGGGAATGGACGTTATTATTTTATTTGTTACGGCTGCAGGGTTCGTCCTGGGCGGACTTTTCGGCGTAGGGTTGGTACTTTTAGAGATAGAAAAGATAACTCCCTGCTGGCGCCGCAACGTCGTGGGCTACGACGCGTGGTTCTGGATTCTCGATAATCAGGGAGTGGACCCGGACGTCGGCGTTATTATTGTCTCGCGCGGAAATATGTCGCTCAAAAATAGATCGCTTGAATCATCTTCCGCGTTAGCTGCAAGGGGAAAACACAATAACTTCCTCCGTGTACCGCTTGGCGGCTGGTTCAGACGCAGGCAGGGTCAGCTGTTCTATTGCGACTCCAGCGATTATCTTCTGCTGACAATGGCTTGGCGCGTTCGTGCGCCCAAACCGATTACTGATCCGATAGCCGGACAGTATGTCGAGCTAATCGACGGGAAAGGCGACGCAATCGCACTTACCGTGGGTGAGACACTCCGATTCGCGCATCAGATACATGGCGGTATTCAGGAGTGGCGGCATGAAGTGCCAAACCTACTCCGAGAAGTGCGCGAACGTCGGCGAGAAATTGCCGAAATTCGTGCCGAGCGTGAAGAGGTGATGGAGGCGCTGTTGGCCGCCAAGCGGCACGAACGCGAACTTCTGGAGGAGACTATCGGCCAATTGGACGCGACCAAGCGATTCATCAGGTCCAAGCAGGCGAAAAAGATTCGTGACGATCTGGCGATGCGTCTGGCAGTGTTCGAAGCGGCAGAAATTGATGCGAATCTTGGGTAGGGGGTCGACAAGCGGTTGAGCCCGGACGCTTCGGTACCCAGCTAGGGGATGGTTTCTTGTTCTGACCGGTCCATGGCAGCATGGCCGGTCTTTTTTATTTGTGGAAGATTGTGGATAAGTGCGGCATTTGAATGGTGGACGGGTGGGGAAAAATGGGGTATAATATGCATGTAGGGGTTAATGATGGTGAGATGTGGGGATAACTTGGTTTAGTTGTGGATAACTCTAAGGGATTTTTAGCTATTTTATGTTCATCGGCGAGTTTAAACACAATTTAGACGAAAAGGGCCGCCTGGCCGTGCCGGTAAAATTCCGGTCCGATTTAGCCAAGGGAGCGGTGATAACAAGAGGCATTGATAAATGTCTTTTTGTTTATACCATGGACGAATGGAGGATCTTGGCCAATAAATTAGCGAATTTACCCATTTCCCAGGCCAAAGCGCGGGCGTTTGCTCGGCTTATGCTGGCCGGAGCAATGGATGTAATCCCAGACAAGCAGGGCAGAATTAATTTACCCGAATATCTCCGCCAGTATGCCGGCCTCTCCAAAGAGGCGGTAATTGCTGGGTTATACAATCGTTTGGAGATCTGGGATTCTGCCTCGTGGGAACAGTATTCAAAAAACACCGAGCAGTCTTCATCCGATATTTCGGAGAAGTTGGCTGAACTCGGTGTTTAACCGCGGGTCTTGAGTTTTACTATTCAAAACCCGGGGCTAAGCAAAGGGAGGTGCATCTTGACACAAGTCAGAATTTCGACCCAGGCATTCGTAATCATCTGGGTGTCGAATGTGTACGATCCGATGGTACTCCGGTCTCACTCGTTGGGAAAAGATATATACCTCTTGCTCTGCAGTGCAGAGCAGCTTGATGAGGTGCGCGATGAGTTTCCGCGCAACAGGGTCATCTTTTCCGACGACCACGAGGAAGCCTTCCGGCTTGCCGGCGAGATTGTCGAGCAGCATCATGCGGCCGAGAGAAGGTCGCGCGCGGCATCGACCACCGTGTACTGCTTCATATCCTCCGCAGCTTAAATCTCCTGAGAGGAACCCCTTGGTTCCTCTCTCCCACTCTCCCATGAATGAATTAAAACACGAACCAGTTTTGCTGGAAGAAACAATTAAGTTTCTGGATCCGCGGCCGAACCAGAACTTCGTTGATGGGACAGTTGGAGACGGAGGCCACGCCTCGGCGATTTTGGAACTTACGGCGCCGGACGGACGGCTGCTTGGTTTCGACCGCGATGAAGGCGCATTGCGCCGCGCGCAACATTACCTTTCGAAGTTTGGTAAAAGAATCAAATTAGTCAACGATAATTATAAAAACATACGTCAGTATGCTGCCCCGGATTTTGATGCGCGCGGAATTTTATTAGATCTTGGCTACTCGCTTGTTCAGATTAAATCTCCGGAGCGAGGCTTCAGCTTTCACGAGCAGGGACCGCTGGACATGCGGTTCGATACGGAGCAGGGAATAACCGCCGCGGAAATCGTGAATACATATTCCGAGGCCGATTTGGCCAGAATATTTTTGCTCTACGGCGAGGAGCGCTACGCGCGGCCGATCGCGCGCCAGATAATCCGGCAGAGAAAGAAAAAGCTGATTGAGACAACCCTGGAGCTGGTCGGAGTGATTGAAAAGTCGGTTCCGTGGAAATATCTTCATTCAAAATTGCATTTCGCCACGCGGACATTTCAGGCGCTGCGCATTGAAACCAATGGCGAGCTTGAGGGGCTGGAACAGGCATTGCCCGACGCTTTATCAGCGCTTGGAAATCACGGACGCCTGGCGGTCATCACATTTCATTCCCTGGAGGACAGGATCGTCAAACAGTTCATGCGGCGTCAGGCCCGGGCGGCAACGGTAAAATTAATTACAAAAAAACCCATAAAACCATCGGAGCGGGAGATTAACATAAATCCCAGATCACGCAGCGCGAAATTGCGCGTCTGCGAAAAAATTAAAAAACAAAAATAAAATATGTCACCTTTCCAAAAGCTGACAAACATCCGGCACGAAATTAAGCGCCAAGATACATTCTTGAAGCTCTTTAAAATCACAAACCTCAATATCGTGGCCATGATATTGGTTATGATTATGGGAGGATTTTATCTTGTGCAAGTTAATAAGGTGACGACCAAGGGATATAAAATTCGGGATTTGGAAAAAAAGATCCAGGCCATTGAAGACAGCAGCCGCAAGGTGGAGCTGGAAATCGCGGAATTGCAGTCTTTGGACAGCGTGGAAGAGCGGGTGAAGACTCTGGGCATGGTGCCGGTGGAAAATGTCCGCTATGTAAAAAAACCGGGCGCCGTTGCGGTCAATCGTTAATTATATAATTTTAGATGGCGCGCGACTCGACAATCGCGCGTTTTTGTTTTAGAATCCAGTTATGTTTAGACTAATCAAACAAACCGGTCTGGCACGGGTCGGCGAGATTGAGACGGCGCATGGTGTTGTGCATACGCCGTTTTTTATGCCCATCGCCACCAAGGGCGCGGTTAAGACCGTGTCTACGCGCGATTTGGACGCCCTGGGCGCCGAGATTTTGCTGTCCAATACATTTCACATGATGCTGCGGCCGGGCGAAGCCCTGATTAAGCAGGCCGGGGGCTTGCACGGATTTATGAACTGGAATAAACCGATTCTTACGGACAGCGGCGGTTACCAGGTGTTCAGCCTGGCGAAGATGAGAAAATTAACTGATGACGGGGTTGAGTTTCAGTCTCCGATTGACGGCGACAAACATTTTCTGACTCCGGAACGCTCCATACAGATACAGTTGGATCTGGGCTCGGATATTGTCATGGCGCTGGACGAATGCACGCCGTATCCGTGCGAAAAAGAATACGCCGAACGGTCTTTGGAACTGACCATTGCCTGGGCAAAGCGCTGCAAGAAGTATTTCGATGACAATAAAACCGCGGCAATCAATCCGGACGCCAAGCTGTTCGGCATTGTCCAGGGTTCGACTTATCCGGATCTTCGGAAAAAGTCCCTTGAGCAAATTATTGAAATCGGATTTGACGGTTACGCGGTCGGCGGATTTTCCGTGGGCGAGCCGCGTGAAAAAACTTATGAAATTTTAGCCGAGCTGATGAAGCTTATGCCCGAGGACAAGCCGCGTTATTTTATGGGCGCCGGCCAGCCGGAAGAAATCGTTCAGTACGTCAATCTCGGGTTCGACATGTTTGACTGCGTCCTGCCGACGCGCAACGCGCGCCATGGCACGCTGTATGTGCGGCTCAATGATTCTTTGGAAGGTAATTTTTACGAGCAGGTTGATATCACCAACGAGTCGCATAAATCTGATTTTTCTCCGCTTGACGCCGGATGCGAATGCGAAACCTGCCAAAATTACACCCGCGCCTATCTGCGCCATCTTTTTATGATTCAGGAGCCGCTGGGGCAAAGATTGGCGACCCTGCATAATTTGAAATTTTATCTGGATTTGATGAAACTCCTACAATCGTCTGGGCCTCTCAACTCTTTCTAGCACCTCTTTACCTCTTTTCTCTTGCCTTCGGCGCGTTACTTTTTGTAACCAAAAAGTAACCAAAAAGTTTCGGGGTGGCTGATGCGCTCTCTATTTCATTAGGCAACTCTTTGTGTTTCTATACGACGCTTAGCAGCCACCCCGAACCCCATGTTCTGTTTTAGACGTTCGTAAAGAGGGGATACGAGAAGGGGCGAAGCCCCTTCTTAATCCAACCCCTTCCCGCCCCGATGAACGAACAATAGCCACGCGGGTTCGCGGCGGGAAGGGGCAGGGGATGGGTAAGGAATAAATAGAATTTATAAAAAAGAATCGCCCCAAGGGAGGCGATTTTTGCGTTAGTCGTACTTGCCGTTCAGGACATCGGCGATGATGTCGCGGCAGGTGATCGGGCGGTCCAAAGGAACGATGTGTTGGCAGTCCCGGATTTTGCTGACGCGCTTGATTTTCCCTTTCAGCTGTTTGGCGTTAGCCGTGGCCGGGAAACAGTAGATGCGATCCTGCAGGTAGTTGATCCGGCTCTCGTAGTCGTAGTTAGCGATGGTGATAAGCCAGTCTTCCATTGCCTTGGCAAGGTAGGCGGGATCAAGCTCAACGGTCGCCTGGCGCAGCTCGTCAAAGTGTCGGGACGGCTCAAGGGAATCAAATCCCGCGTTGGCCATCTCAATGGCCGCAACATTCTGCCGGAAGGTCGCGCCGGCCTTGGCCTGCGTCCAGAAAAGGAAGCGCATGCCCAGATTATCCAGCCGGTTATTTTTTAGGCCGGCCAATGCTTTGAGATAGGCGATGATGAGCCGGTACGAGATCATGTCGACGCGATTCTGAGCTTCGGTAAAAAGGTAGGAGTCCAGCAGGATTATTTTGTTCACGAATTCGGGGTTGAAAGACGCGGTTTCGAGGCAAATTTCACCGCCTGCTGATAATCCGACTAGGGTGATGGGCCGGTCGAGGTATCGGCCGATGCGGAGGGTTTCGGATTTGCACCTGGTCGTGTAATAGGTGAACAAATTGTGGCCCGTGATATCGCGCGGGATCCCGACCTTGAGGATGTGCGCATTGTAGCCCAGATTCCTCAGGAGCTGCCTCAGTAAGCCGAAAAATATCAGTTCAAATGGAGCAATGGGATTTAGTACCAAGAGAATGGGTTCAGGGGTAGTATTGGCCATGATAACCTCCCTTTTGAAAGAGCCCTTCAGATCATTTAAGCATATCGTTAAAATAATGTCCATGGTGGATGGGGATGTTTATTTTGAACCAAAATTTTGGTATAATGGCGCCATGATTCAATCAAATACACTTATTTTGATAAAATCCCTTGTGTGGGATATTGCCGGCAATGTGATTTATTTTCCGGTTTGGTGGTACACGCGCGGATTGATACGCGTGGCCGTTTTTTTATTTAAGTTCGTGGGCGGTATGGAGATGCGGCTTGCCGTGCGCGTCTGGATTGTCAATATTTTCCGGCCAATGTACGCCGTGTCGGATATCCCCGGACGCATCATCAGTTTTTTGATGAGAATTTTTATGATTATTATTCGCTCAATCGGCTTGATCGGTTGCGCGATAGCTGCACTGATTGTTTTTGCCGTTTATATTGCCTGGCCGGTATTTTTAGCGATTATGATCGTTTTGCAATTTATCGAATTTACATAAAATGGAAAATCTTGAGCAAAAAATTAGTAAATGCCCAAAATGCGCTGGTTCGGGAATCGACGGCAATATCGTGTGTTCGGTCTGCCGTGGCATCGGATTTGGGTTAAGCCTGCCACTTATATTTCTATATTGGGGGAAGAACATTGATCCGTTTGAGATTATATTCAATCGCTGGCGCCGTGCGGCAAATAATTTTGTGAATTTTGCAATATTGATTCTGGCTGTATTGGCGATCGTGCAAACGGGAATTTATTTTTATAATTTTGGCTGGCTGCCCATGGCCGAAGTCGCGACCTGGCTGAATCCTAACGTCAGAATCTTGATTTTTTGGATCGGTTTGGCGATATTAACGTTTGTTTTTTACCGGCTTGCTCTTGAGGGAGAAGCTTTAATTAAAATTCCGCGCCGCGGCTACGAAGAAGAAGAAATCAACCTAGATGCCTTGGCCGCCGCGCCCTGGGAACAGGCGGCCGTAGCCAAACAGCGTGTTGACGTGACGCGTTCAATTAATATTTCGGCTTGGCGCAGCCTGGAGCGGGCTTATGAGTTGGCCCAAAATTTCAAGCACGGCGTGGTTGAACCAGCGCATTTGTTTGCCAGTCTGCTTTCTACTCCGCAAATTGGATTGGTTTTTGGACGGCTTGGCGTGGATATGAAGAAATTGCAGGAAAGCCTGGGTGGTATGCTCATCAAACTACCGCCGGCGGCCGGCGGCCGACTGGTCTGGTCAGACGCGCTCAGGGCCGCGGTGCTCGGGGCATATGTTGACGCCTATAACCATCGGCACCGCTTGATCGGACCGATTGAATTGTTCGTGCAGGCTGTTGCGGCAAACCAAAACCTGCAGGAACTGCTCTTTGGCCTGGATGTGGATACCGTAAAACTTAACAATGTGGTTTCCTGGATCAGGATCCAGGAGATATTGTCCGAGCAGTGGCGTGAATTTCGCGCCGCAGCGCGACTTAAGCCGCGCGGCGCAATGAACCGTGCCATGACGGCAATCGCCACGCCAATGCTTGACCGGTTCAGCACGGACTTAACTATGATGGCGACTTACGGATATTTGAGTCCGTGCGTCAACCGTTCGTCGGAAATCAATCAGCTGATGCGCATTATTGAGGGCGGCCGCCAGAGTGCGATTCTTATCGGCGAGTCCGGCGTGGGTAAGCAGGCAATCATCGAAGGCCTGGCCCAGCGCATGGCGCAGGAAGACGTGCCCAAGATTTTGCAGGATAAAAGACTGGTGAGTTTAAGCACGGCGCAGCTTGTTTCCGGCGCCACGGCCTCGGAGGCCGAAGAGAGGCTCTTGAAGGTTCTGAATGAGGTCGGTGTTTCGGGCAATATAATTCTCGTCGTTCCGCATATTGATAAAATGGTGGGTATTACTTCGGGCAGTGAACAGAGCATCGACCTGGCTGAGGTTTTTGCCAATGAACTCGGCCGCGGATATTTTATTTCCATTGCGACTTCAAGGCCCGGTGATTATACCCGCGCGATTGAAAGCCGTACGCTCGGCAATCGCATGCAAAAGATTGACGTCGGTGAGCTGGACGAGGATACGGCAATTCGCGTGCTTGAAGCCAAGGCCGGCTCCATTGAATATGAAAACAAGGTATTTTTCACTTACGATGCAATTGATAAAGCGGTGCGGCTGACCGCCAAGCTGATGCATGAAAGATATCTGCCGGATAAAGCAATTGAAATAATTAAAGAAGCGGCGTTGGAGGTCAGGAAGACCAGGGGAGAAAAAGCCTTAGTCACGGGCGAAGACGCGGCGAAAATTATTACTGAAAAAACAAAAGTGCCGGTTACCGCGATAACCGGAGAAGAGAGCGAGAAACTATTGAAACTCGAAGATGAGATTCATAAGCGCGTGATTGGTCAGCATGAGGCCGTGAAAGCGGTTTCCGCGGCTCTGCGCCGCGCTCGCGCCGAACTTCGGGAAAAGAAGCGCCCGATTGCCAATTTCTTGTTTCTCGGACCGACCGGTGTGGGCAAGACCGAACTTTCAAAAACCGTAGCCGAAGTGTATTTCGGCGACGAGAATAATATGATTCGTCTGGACATGTCCGAATATCAGGAAAAAACCAGCATCTACCGCCTGATTGGCGCGCCGGGCGATAAGGAAGGCGGAATTTTGACCGAGATGGTGCGCAAAAAGCCTTTTGCCCTGATACTCCTGGACGAAATCGAAAAAGCCCATCCTGATATACTAAACGCGTTTTTACAAGTCATGGATGACGGCCGGTTAACTGATAATCTCGGCCGGACCGTCGATTTTACAAATGCGATTATCATCATGACATCTAATGCGGGTACGGATTTTATTCAGGAAGAGATTAAAAAAAATACGCCGGTTGCGCAGATCCAGACCACGCTGGTCCAGGAGAAGCTGAAGCAATATTTCCGTCCTGAGTTTTTGAACCGTTTTGACGGAGTTATTGTTTTCGCGCCGCTCACGCGCGAAGAGGTTCTGCAGATTGCCTGGCTGCAGCTTTCAAAGCTTCAGGGCGTAATGGAAGAGAAGGGAATTCATCTTCGGGTCACTGAAGAGGCGGCTGAGGAATTGGCCACTGCGGGTTTCGATCCGCTGTTTGGCGCACGTCCATTAAAAAGAGTGATTCACGAGAGGGTGAATGACGCGCTGGCAAATTATTTATTGACCGGAAAAATTGGACGGCGCGATATTGTTTATTTGGAAAAAGGAGGTCAATTACGCATTGAAAAGGCCGCGGAACTATGAGCTATTTTATAGTTTTTTTGTCAGCGTTCGCGTTGACACTGATATTAACGCCACTTGTAAAGTGGCTTGCTTTAAAATTAAATATTATTGATCGCCCGGGCACGGAGGAGAGAAAGATACACAAGAATCCGACTCCACTTATGGGCGGCTTGGCGATATTAGCGGCGGTTGTCGCAGTAGTTGCGGTGTGCTGGTTTGGGTTTGATGTGGTTTTTGATAGTCCAATCAAGGCAAAGCATTTGGCCGGGGTTCTTGCGGGCGCGATATTTCTGATGATCGGCGGAATTCTTGACGATAAATTTAATCTTCGTCCAAAATATCAGCTCGTCTGGCCGATTCTTGCGGCAGGGAGCCTGGTGGCGGCCGGCGTGGGCATCGATCAGATAACTAACCCGTTCGGCGGAGTAATAAAGCTCAATCAGTGGGAATGGTGGTTCTTGACGCTGCCGTCGGATTTGCTGACATTCGTCTGGATACTTCTTATGATATACACGACAAAGGTTTTGGACGGCCTGGACGGACTCGCGGCCGGTATCACCGGAATTGGGGCGCTGATGATAGCATTTCTTGCATTGTTTACGGTTTATTATCAGCCGGACGTTGCCCTGCTCGCCATGATTGTTGCCGGCGCGCTGGCGGGCTTCCTGATTTTTAATTTTTATCCGGCTAAAATTTTTCTGGGCGAATCCGGCAGTACGCTTTGCGGATTCCTGCTTGGCACTCTGGCGATTATCTCCGGCGGCAAGATCGCGACCGCCCTGCTCGTGATGGGAATCCCGGTGCTGGATGTAATATGGGTGGTTATTCGACGTATTTTTATTGAAAAAAGATCGCCGTTCCGCGGCGACCGTAAGCATTTGCATTTCAGGCTGCTGGATATCGGACTGAATCAGCGGCAGGCGGTGCTTATACTCTATCTTTTGGCGACGATTTTTGGCTTAACCACGCTTTTTTTACAGAGTAAATATAAAATGGTGGCATTGGTTGTTTTGGCAGGCGTGATGGTAATAATGGGTTTAATTTTAGTGAAAAATTATAAGGGCCGGACGGCGTCTTGACGCGATGGGCCGACTATGATAAAATATTTTCATTAAAAATTATTATCAAGAATATGATTGCGATTATTAAAACCGGTGGAAAACAATATAAAATCAAGCCCGGAAGCGTACTCAAGGTTGAAAAATTGGACGTTGAGGCCGGAAAAACAATTGAAATTAAGGAAGTCTTGCTGATTGCCGATGAAAACGGCGCGGATATAAAAATCGGTGATCCGCTGGTTAAGGGCGCGTCGGTTGAAGCCAAGGTTCTGGAGCAGGGAAGGGCGGACAAAATTCGGGTTATCAAATACAAGCCTAAAATACGATACCGAAAAGAATTCGGTCATCGCCAGCCGTACACCAAGCTGGAAATCGTGTCAATCAAATAAATTAAAAAACACCCCGATCGTACCGGGGTGTTTTTATATTTCTCGCCGGCCTTTGATTGCGTCAGTCAAGGTGATTTCGTCGGCGTATTCAAGCTCTGAGCCGACCGGTAATCCGCGCGCCAGACGCGTAACCCGAGCAGGGTATTTTTTTAGTATTCTTGAAATATGGAGAGTGGTGGTTTCGCCCTGGATGTCGGGGTTGAAGGCAAGGATAATTTCTTTGACCGCCGGGGAATTAGCGAGACGCTGCTCCAGTTCGTTAAAACGCAGCTCCTGTGGCGTGATGCCCTCAATCGGATTAATCAATCCGCCAAGGACAAAGTAATGGCCGCGGTATTCGCCGGTATTTTCAATCGCCTGGACGTCGCGCGGTTCGGAAACAATGCAGAGCAGGGAGGTGTCGCGGTTCGGATTGGCGCAGATAGCGCACGGATCCTTGAGCGTGTACGTCTGGCAGCGTGAACAGACCTTGATGTGCGACTGCAGGTCGGTCAGTGCGCGGGCAAACTGCTCCAGATCTGATTTTGGACGTTTGAGCAGGGAGTAGACAAACCGTAGAGAGGTTTTTGGGCCCACGCCGGGCAAACGATTGAACCAGGCAATCAGATTATGCATGGGATCGGGTAGGTTGTTCATATTTTAAAATGGAATTTCCGGAGCTGAAGGCGGTTGAACCGCTTGAGCCGGTTGGAGCGGTGCGGCCGGCGCGGTTACTGGTTGAACTGGCGGCTGGGCAATTGCCGGACGGCGCTCAAGAGTGCGGAAGCTGGCGCGCGTTTCGTCAAAGAAAAGCCGAATCAGACCAGTCGGGCCGTTGCGGTGCTTGGCAATGTGGATTTCGGCGAGATGGCGCTCTTCGGGGGCGATATCTTCAAGACGGTAGTTTTTATCCGCGGCCTTGCGGTAAATAAACATGACTACGTCAGCATCCTGTTCAATTGAACCGGATTCGCGCAAGTGAGAGAGTTTGGGGATTGCGGGTTTGCTCATTTCCACGGCGCGAGACAGTTGGGAGATCGCGATGACCGGAACATTGAGTTCGCGTGCAATGCCTTTTAGCGCGCGGGTGATTTCTGCGACTTCCTGCACGCGGTTTTCGTTGGTCAGCCTTGATTCCATGAGCTGGAGATAATCAATGATGATCAGGCCGAGATTGTGTTCAATTTGCAGGCGGCGGGCCTTGGTGCGGATTTCCATGATGTTGGCCATGGCGGTGTCATCAATAAAGATCGGGGCTTCGGAGAGCACGCCCAGGGCATGTCCGATGCGCGGAAAATCATCCTGGCCGTCGCGGTCGGAGAGGCGGCCGGTGCGCATTTTCCAGAGGTCCACGCCGGCTTCGGCACAGATGAGCCGATCAACTAATTGTTCTTTTGACATTTCAAGGCTGAAGATGCCGGTCGGGATTTTTGATCTGCAGGCAACATGGCGCGCGATATCAAGAGCCAAGCTGGTTTTGCCAACGCTCGGGCGGGCGGCCAGCACAACCAGGTCAGATTTCTGCAGGCCGGCGAGCAAATCATCCAATTCATGAAAGCCGGTAGGGATACCGCGGAGTTTTCCTTTTTCCCGGTGCAGTTCGTCAATGCGTTCAAACGCTTCGGTGAGCACATCCTTGATTGGAACGAATGCCTGTCGGAGATATTTTTGAGAAACACCGAACAGCTTTTGTTCGGCCCGGTCGAGAAGCATCTCGACATCCTCGGCTTCTTCAAAGCCAAGGGAAACAATGTCCGAGGCCGCAGTAATCAGGCGCCGCAGGGTGGCCTTTTTCTGAATTATTTGGGCGTAATGCAGGACATGGGAAGAGCTGGGGACGGCGTTGGCAAGTTCCATGAGGTAGGTCCGTCCGCCGATAGATTCAAGCAAATTGGTCTCGGAAAGCCGGTTTACCAGACTCAAAATATCAATTGGATCGCGCTTGGAATAGAGATGTAACATTGCGTCAAATATTTTCGCGTGGGCGTCTTTATAAAAATCATCGGATCGGATAAGATCGGCAATGCGGATCATGGCGTCTTTATCCAAAAGAAGTGCCCCGAGAAGCGAGATTTCAGCTTCGAGGTTTTGAGGCGGAATCTTGTCTAAAATATTTTTCTCTGTCATATGTTTTGTCTACTCATATTACCTTAAGCCGGACATATTTGGCAAGGGGATTTTGATGTTAATTATTAACTTTTTATATACAGGTTCAAGTGGTATAATTACGACTATGAAAGAGGGGCAAAAATCAATTATCAAAGCGATTTCAACCATGTTCGGTCTGATTATCGGCGCCGGTATTTTTGGTGTGCCCTATGTGGTGTCAAGGGTCGGGTTTGGCATCGGAATTGCTTATCTTACCGTGATTGGCGCCGGTCTTTTGGCTACGCACCTGTTCTACGCGGACGTGGTGGTAAATTTACGCGAGAAACATCGTCTTATTGGTGCGGCTTCTGTATATTTGGGCCGTTGGGGCAAGCGGGCGGCATATTTTTCCGTGATTCTCGGCATGGTCGGTTCGTTGGTTGCTTATATTATCATCGGCGGCTCGTTTATGCACGCGATTTTTGGCGGATTATTCGGCGGAACGGTCTTTCAGTATCAAATAGTTTTTTTCGCGCTGATCGCTCTGGCGACATTTTACGGGCTAAGGCTGGTTTCAGCGGTTGAAATTTTTATGACCGCCCTGCTCGTCGCGGTTATGGCCATTATTTTGGGATACGGCGCGCCGCATATTGATCTAATTAATTTATCGACGTTTAATCCGATTTATTTTTTTCTGCCATATGGTGTGATTCTTTTTGCCCTGAGCGGGCTGGACGCGATTCCAGAAATTCGTGACGTGCTCAAGGGCCATGTTGGGAATTTAAGACTAGTTATTGTTATCTCAACTCTGATTCCGTTGATTCTTGTTATGGCGTTTACCATGGTGGTCGTTGGCGTTACCGGCGACGCAACCTCGCCGGATGCCATACTCGGATTGGCCGGACAATGGGGCGATTGGATCAAATACGTGGGCGCTATATTCGGGTTTTTAGCCATCGCGACCAGCGTGATGGTGGTGATGGTTAACTTCAAGGAATCACTGACATTTGATTTAAAGATGAATAAATATCTGGCTTGGTTTACGGTCAGTATCGTGCCACTGATAGTTTTTTTAGCCGGCGCGAATAATTTTATCAGCATCATCGGATTTACGGGCGCGATTTTCGGCGGTATCAACGGTATTCTAATTGTGCTCATGTATCTAAGGCTGAGAAAAAACAAAAAGCCGCTTCACGCGGTGATGAAGTGGCCGATGGTGATTCCGGTCGCGGTTATAATATTGTACGCGCTTGGTATTGTGTATGAATTACTTCCGCGCTAATTCGTAAAGGTTATTGAGGAGCATGGCGATGGTCATGGGACCGACGCCGCCGGGAACGGGTGTGATAAACCCGTTTTTTTGCGCGCAGGTTTCGGAATCAACGTCGCCGAACAATTTTTCGTCAATTTTGTTGGTGCCGCAGTCAATAATAACGGCGTTATCTTTGATATCGGCGCAGCTGATAAATTTCGGCCGTCCGACGGCGACGATAATTATATCCGATTCGTTGGCAATTATTTCGGTGTTTTCAAGTGGAGGAAGGGCGACGGTGACGCTGATTTTTTTATCTTCCAGGAGTTTGCGGAGCGGGAGGGCAAAGACCGCGCTGTTCGCAAAAATCGCGGCTTTTTTTCCGGTTGTCTCAATGCCGGTCGATTCAATCAGGCGCACGATGCCCTGGTGAATGGGCGGAATAATGCGCGGCTTGCCCTGGACCAGGGCGTCAATATTTTCCGTATGAAAGCCGTCGATGTCTTTTGCCGGATCGATGGACTGCACGATGTCATCGCTCGTGTAGGCCGGGGGCAGGGGAAGCTGGACAAGAATGCCGTGGATATCGGGCCGGGCATTAAGTTCACGGATTTTGGCGATGATTTCTTCGGATGATTCAGTCCCCGAGTAAATAAATTTTTCGAAACGGACGCCGACTTCAAGGCAGGCTTTTTCTTTGAGAGAAACATAAAGCGCGCTGGCCGGATTATCGCCGATCAGAATTATGGCGAGCCCGGGCGCAATACCGCTTTCCGAAATCCGCGCGCGAACCTGCCCGCGAATTTGTTTGGCCAATGATTTGCCGTCAATTAGCTGCATGATTATTGAATATTTTTTAACATATCTTCGCTCATTTTTTTCAGATCAAAGATATGATTCCAGCCCCAGTCCGCCCGGGCCGCGCGGTCGTCAATTGACCGCGGCCACGAATCCGCGATTTTCTGCCGCTCGTCGGGATGATAAGTGCAGGTGAAGTCTTTTATTGAATCGCTAACCGACCGGGCAAGTTCTTCGGCGGAAAAACTCATGGCCGTCAAATTATAGCTGGTTCGGACTTTAATATTTTCGGCCGGCGCTTCCATGAGCTCAATAGTGGCGCGGACCGCGTCGGGCATATACATCATGGGCAGAACGGTATCCGGCCCGACAAAGCATTCATATTTCTTGTTTTTTATGGCTTCAAAATAGATCGCCACGGCGTAATCGGTCGTGCCGCCCCCAGGGGGTGTTTTATAGCTGATTAAACCCGGATAGCGCAAGCTCCGGACGTCCAGTCCGTACTTTTTCCAATAATACTGGCATAAAAGCTCTCCGGCGACCTTGGTCACGCCGTACATGGTAGTGGGTTCCAGAACCGTATGCTGCGGCGTGTTGTCGCGGGGCGTGGTCGGTCCGAACGCCGCGATTGAGCTCGGCCAGAAAACTTTTTCTATATGGCGGTCGCGCGCGATGTCCAGAACATTTTTTAGGCCGCCCATGTTGATATTCCAGGCCAGTTCGGGATTTTTTTCGCCGGTGGCGGATAATATTCCGACCAGGTGGAAAATCGCGTCCGGCTGGTATTTGTTCACCAGTTCTTCCAGCGCGGCTTTATCGGTGACATCAACGGTTTCAAAAGGACCGTTGGCTAATTCTCCGGACATGGGCTTGGAATGGCCGACGGCCACGACCTGCCGCTCGCCGTACTTTTTTCTTAATTCAATGACCAGCTCGGAACCGATTTGTCCGGTGGCGCCGGTGACAATAATATTTTTCATATTTTAATCAGAGTACTGATTTAAAGAATTTTTGAAATCAACATAAGCATCCCGGTACAATTCGTATGTTTCATTGTCGCGGTATTTTATGCCGAATACATGATGCAAATCGCTCCCGGTTCCCACCTGGCTTTTGATTGATACGAATGAACGGTAGTATGAGCCGTCGGTTGCCCTTACGGTGACCCATCGCGTGATTTTACTGTCAACGCCGGCTCCGCTTTCCTGGGTTTCTTCATCAACCAATTCTTCCGCCGGGCCGATGGTCAGATAATCGGCCGGATCTCCGCCCCACAGCGGTGAAAAGACAAAAAATTCAATCGTTCCGTCCGGAGAAACAAAGCGCGCTTCGTCGGTCTGTACGTACGTTGCGCCTTCGCGGATTTCGGTCGGAGTTGTCGGGCTTGGAGTAAAGCCGTTGGGATATTCAATATCAAACCATGTTCCGCGATAGAGCGTGACGTCCGAGATTGTTACAGTGGCGGTATTTTTGACAGGAGTGCACGGTTCGTCCGGCATGGGCATGCTCGGCGCTCCATGCTGAACCCATTCGCCGTTAACGCAAATCCAGCTGTCTTCCGGCCCGCCGAGGAAAAATCTCACGAAGAAGACCGCGAAAATAGTCGCGATGATTATTAATGAAATAGTTACTGCCTTTTTTGGTATTTTCATAGATAATACTTTTTTAGAATAAATATTAATTCAGGGTGAAATTTTTCTCCGCGCTCGAGCATTGTTTGTATTTCCTGGATATCGAACATTCCGACTTCGGAAACCTCTTCAGCGTCCGGATCGAATGGACCATTGAACTGTGTTCTGAAGGTGGTTAGAAATTTATTGGGAGTATGGGGAACATTATATAAGTCTTTCCCGACAAACTCCAGTATGCTTTTCGCCCCTAGTTCTTCCTGATATTCGCGCAGAGCGGCTTGCTCATAGGTTTCGCCGGTTTGCACATGACCGCCGACCGCGGTTGACCAGTGGCCCGGGCAAAAGCATACTTTATCGCTTCTTTTTTGTAAAACAATTTTTCCTTCTTCGTTGAATATTAAAACATGCGCGATGCGGTGGCACAGCGATTTTTCGTAGACTTCGTTCCGGGAAGCCGTGCCGATGACATTGTCGTTTTGGTCAACGATGTCAAGAAATTCCATAAATTTATTTTATCATTTTGAGCAGGCGGCGGTATTGCCAGTCGCGTTCCTTGGCCGCGGCATCAATTGAGCCGGTCGCGTCGCGGACCGCGGTGGCGGCATAGATTGCGGCGCCGATCGCGTGAGTCTGAACATGCGCGGTCGCCACCGCCTGGCCGGCGGCGCGGGCGGCGGACCGGGCCGCGTCGTCATCTTCCTTCACTTCGCGGGCGGCCGCGTGAGCCGCAAGCGAATATCCGCGTATATCCGCCATTTTAAACACCCCGGTCTTAACCCACGTTCGGAGCGCCTTGATTGCTTTTTGGGGACGATTATCTTTTGGATATTTTTCTTCAAAATAGTGCAATACCCGCTCGGCGCAGTCAGCCGCCCAGATTCCCAGTGTTTTGTGATCACTCTTGCCCACAAGCCGGGTAATCGGCTTGTCCAGATCAATTCTTATCAGTTTTGGTTTTTTCATTTATATCTTTTTACGGCGCTTCCACATTTCCGGCGTTGGGATTCGGATCATTCGGGTCCGGGCATTCGCCATCCAGGTTGGATTGGGCGTTGCAATATGTACCGTCGATTCTTTTGCACATCGGAGTTTCGGTTCCCACGCCTTCAACCTGTCCGCCGGTGATGGCGCAATATATCTCGGCGTCGTTGTCATAGCCCGTGATTTTTAAACCGCCAACCGGACAATTGCCGCGGAAAAGCGCCCATTCTTCGCATTGGCGGTTGTCTTCAAAAAGGCAAACTCCGTATTCGCCGTTTTTGTTCGTTCGCATTTCCAAGGTGCCGCCTTTTTGTACGCAATTTTCCGATGCCGGATTTGCCAGGCCGACCGGCTGAAGGGCGTCTTCTATGCCGGGTGATTCGGTTGATATATCCGGAGAATAAGTTTGGCAGCCGGATAAAATTATGATAAATCCCAGGCATGCGGCAAACATAAAAAATGTTTTTTTCATAATTTTTTTAGTTAAATTTTAGTAATATTTTTATTGGATTTTCTTTTTAAAAACCAGCCAACCAAAAATAATGTTCCTATTAAAAATGCCGGACCGGAAATTGTTACCGGCCATGACAGCATATACCATCCAAATACGGGATTCATTGCCAGCAACAGGATATAGAGTAGCCCCGCGAGAATAAAGGCGATTCCTCCGACAATTTCATATTTCCAGGAAATTATTAAAATGATCAACAGGAATAATGCGGGGATATTATGCATAAACAGACCAACGAGAGTTTCACAAAAATTCAAATCCATGTCAAAGATGTCCAAAGAAAACAGCATCAAGAATAAAATGAACATTATTGATAATATTCTCGGCGTCCAATAGATGAATTTGTTAATCTTTTTTTCCATTTTAAGGGCAATAGTGAATTATTATTACTTCACATAACGTTTCGGCATATCCGATGTTTCGCGCACTCCCAATTTATTAATTAAAATGTGTGCGCGGAATATGGGCGGAGCTAAAAAAATAGATAATCCTATGTTCATTTTACATTCCTTCCAGCTTGTTTATTAAAAGAATTCCTTGTTATTTCATCCATCTCTTGCTCCATCTTCAACTCCTTATGTACTTTTAGGGCCGTTTCGTCTAAACCAACAAAATCCTCAATACCATTAATTCTTTTTTCGATATCATCAATTCGATCTTCTAGTTTGTTATTCTGCTTTTTTATGTGATCATCAATTACTATAGTTGCAGCTGCCATAGCTATCATAATGACGAAGAAAATCCATGCGGGTACGTACATAATTGTAGCATATTAGTAAATAAAATTATCTGTTTTTTAAGCGAAGTCAGATATGCCGTGTTAGGCGATGTAACAAAAATTACTTTTTTATGAATAAGCAATCGATTAGCTCTGTGTCTCTTTGTCTTTTTTGTTTTTTTCGTTCATACTCGAAGTCTTTTTTAATATGATTTTCCTGCTTTAGTCGCATTCCGCTTGTGGCCAACCCTTTAATTTCGAAATCATGCAAATTTGCATCAATCGCTCGCTCTTCATCGCGGTGGTTTTTTTCAATCCAATCTAAGTAATTCCCATATTTTTCTTTAACTCTCACGCCAACTACCAATAAATAGGCTAAAACAGGAATCCAGATAGGAAATTTGGGAACAAGGAAAGAAAAAACAAAGAGGCTAAGTAAGACTAACCAGATTATATATATCATATTGGTAATTTTTGTTATTTCGCCTAACGTTTACGTATAGCAGAAGTTGCATAGCAATTTGGACGGAGCGAAGCGTAGTCTGCTATACGCTGTTATGTGATGTTTTTGTACTATTTTTGGACACAATATAAACAGTGATAAAAATTATCAAAAGAATTGCATAATTCAAAATCGCATATTCTGCAGTTGGACCAAGTGGAATGTACGCAAGGAAAATTATACCAACAGTACCTACAACAAAAGTATAAATTAAGTCCCCTGTGCCACATGCATAGGAGTATCTGTCCCATAAATGCGGACATATGTAATGACCATTCTGCAATTCGTCATCTAAATATTCCATATGTAAGTAATTTTTTGGATCGGTCTTTTGTGCTGAAAGTAAATACACCGAACTTAAGATAATAGCTGTAATTGTAACTAGTAGAATATTTATAAGAATGGTTTTAAAAATAGTTTTTTTTATGTTCATATAGATAAAAATAGGACAAAAATTTCACATAACATCGGGCTTAAGGGAAGTTTTTTGTCGCACACAAAAAATTTGGGAGAGCGAAGTGTAACGAGCGAACCCTTTAAGCCCTGTTAAATCCGCCGACGAACGAAGTGAGGAGAGTGCAACGTGCCCGAGCGGAATGAAATGGAGCGAAGGAGTAGCGATTGCTATTTTAAGGGTGGGAAAAGGCAGTGCGTTTATAATTCCAGTTCCATTCCATCATAAGAAATAAACATATTTTTTGGGAGCAATTTTTGAAGTTCCTCATGTGATTTTTCTGTTAAATGTGAAATACTATGAAAAATCACTTTCTTAGCATTCAATCCGCTAACAAAATCAAGAATTTGTTTTCCATGCAAATGGTCTGGGTCAGTTTTTAAATTATTTTGCTCTGGTTTGTCTGGAAAAGATTCTTCAAAAAGATAAGTTCCATCAGCAATAATAATATCGGAATCTTTTACAAGTTCTAAAGATTTATTTGGCAATTTATAGTAATCGGCGAGATAAATTGCCTTTTTACCATTTTTTTCTAAAAGAAAACCATACGCATTATCTAATTCGTTTTCTTTTGTATTATTATCTCGCCCACTCATGTGATAAAGAGGTATCGGAGTAATTTTTGTGCCAAATAAATCAAATTTTTCAAATGGCTTGACTACAATTATTTCTTTTGGTATATGTCCAAAACTCTGGTCGAGCCATTCTTTTGTCTTTTGAGAGCAAAATAATTTTGATTTTTGTCCTAAAACAAATTCTATCCATGCATGAAGTTCTAATAAGCCATACATGTGGTCAAAATGCCAGTGACTTATTAGGAAATTGCTAATATTTGGTAAATTAAATTTTGTGGATTGAATGCGAATGTCAGGACTTATTTCTATCAAAAATTGCCCTTCATCCGATTCAATTGAAATTTGCGGTCTTGTTCTGTTATCTTTTGAATTAGGTTTCTTTGCTGATTCGCAAATTTTACATTTACAGAATGGAACTGGAATTCCTTCCCATGCACCCGAACCTAAAATTTTTATCTTCATAATTTTATAAAATTTTAGACATTTATTAAGTTATCGTTAAGCACTGCCTTTGGGATGGGATTATCAATTACAATCGCTATTGGATTTAACGTTTAAGTATATATGAAGTTGGCTGGAGTGGAGGCGGTTTAATTGTGCGAAAGCACACCGCCGGAACGGAAGCCAATTTGGGCGGAGCGACGAACCCGCCAACGGCGGGAGAGGAGCAGAGCCAAATATACTTTGTTATACGATGTTGACTTTCCATTTTATTCAATTATTTGGGCAGTTGCCATCTCTTGACAGGCGGGGCGCGGTTGTGGTAAAAGAAAGAGTCGCTAGCGTAATAAAAGGAGGTGCGACATGAGCGAAAAAAGATCAGTGGCACAAGTACTCCTCGACAAGATTGAGGAAGCCGTGAAGCCAAGGTACAATCCTTCCGGATATCGCGACGCTACCATGGACGCAGAAGACAACGCGCGGAGACAGAAGGCTATTACGTTGCTGGAAGTTCTCAAGGAATCTGTTTTTCCAGAACGGCAACGTAAGACCATCTGCAGACGAGTTCATGAGATCCGCGGCGGTTCTGCATTTCCGGAACTCGGTAAACACTTCAGGGAGGTGACTTCGAGACTGGAAGGATGAAGTCTTGCTGAGCAATAACGCGCCCCGCCGCCCCTCATCTGTACGACCCGTTTGGCAAACTGCTGACGGGTCATTTTATTTTTCAAAAAACTGCCCAAATAATTGAATGTTCAAGAAGTAAAAATGGAAAGCCAATGCCGCACAACGTTCGCGTATATCTGATGTTGCGACCGCAGGGAGCAATATGGGTGAGCATTTGCCGTTAGGCAAGCGCGAACCAGATATACGCTGTTAGCTGATGTATTCCTTTTCTTTTGTTTTCTGATAAGAAAACTTGTTTTAAAAAATTTTCAAATTTCTTTTTCCGTTTTGGATTTTGGGCAGAGGGGTTAGGGGTGAATGCCCAAAATCCAAAACACAATATTTCTTTTTCGTTTGAGGGAGTGGCAAGAGGGGAATTAAAGGGGTGAATTGCCCCGACCGAAAACATCTTATTGTTGTAGTTTCGAGGCTCTGGCTTCTGCGTCTTTGATAGCATCACCAACTTCTTTCTGGATAATTTTGTCAATTCTTTCCATTGAGTCAAGATTTCTTGAGAAATTTTTCTGTTCGGTTTTATTGCGAAAATACTTAAATTTAGTTCCTTCACATTTCCATAAAAACCAATAACCATGTTTTTTCCGTAAATGTTCGTTATAAATTTTAATTTGAGTCAATATCTCGACGCCCTGTTTCATGAATTTTGTTATAAATTCATCTATGGCGTTTGCAAATGATTCAAGATTGTCGGCGTATTCTGCTCTTTGTTGGGCGGGATTTGGTGTTTGGTTTTGTCTCATTAAGATAATATGTAGTTCGTTTTTTCTCTGCAATTCAGCAAAGTCATTTTTTAGACTGATTACTGTTTCATTTGTTTCTTTGATTCCTGCGTCAGCCCATAAAAGCATGTTGTGTAGATAGTAGCTTTTAACCTTGAAATTTGCTAAATCGACGTCTTTATAAATATCGCGTATGGTTGGGTAGTTTATGGTTTCAAGAGAAAAATGTTTAATGTCTGTTATTTTTCTGATGTCTGTAATTAGTGTTCTCAATCTTGATACAAAATATTGGAGTTTTATTCGAGTTTTGAATGTATCATCAAGACTTCGAGTAATTCCAATTTCTATTCGTCGCAAAAATTCTTTTCGCTCTTTCTTACCTTCTATGATTGATTTTATCCAAAAACCTATAGCTGAAAGAATAACCGCAAGAAAAGGACCAAGTGCGGAGCCAATCAATGTTTGCCATTTAGTTATAAATTCTTCCATAATCTTTATTCTTTCACTATAAACAAGGCATCTGAAACAGATGTGTATTTTTCATCTTTCCAGTCAAAATTGATCTCTAAATTATCGTTGATTTTAAACTTATCAAGATAAGACCCGACACTTTCTTTTAGAAAATCAATATTGCGTTTGAGTTTCCAGCTTTCCTCAAGATTATTTTTTTCTATCAATACTAAAAATAAACGATTAGCAGAATCAAAACGCCTTTCGCCTTGTTCCTCATAAAGCCATTTAATGAGCCCTTTTTTATTTTCCATTGCTTCTTCAATTATTTTCCATCTCGTTTTGTGAAATTCTGTTATCGCTTTTTTAGCTGGTTCAAGATGACTCTCGGATAGTCTGATTAACAGTTCAGAAAGGAGAGATTTATTTTTTTGTGTTGAGTCAAATTTGATTTTATTTGCTTTGGCGATTTGTTTGAGTTCAGTAAGTTCCGGTTTTAGTCCTTTTTCTTTTCGTTTTAAAGCCATGAATCCGTCCGGAAAATAAGTTACTTTAAGGTCGAAAGGTATTTGATCGACAAAAAAATCAACTTTTTTGATTAACCCAATCGTTGGTAACACTCTCTTGTGTTCCTTAAAAATATCTTCGATCAAAATTGAAGTCCAGTGATTAAACCAAGAACACAAAACATATCCCTTTAAACTTTCGTGTATTTCGTTATCAATTTTGTCCATTAAAACATCAAAGTTTTTAATTTTTTTGATGTAGTTATCAACTATCGTTCGTTCAAGATTGTTTTGATACAGACCACCCCAATCGAAAATTTTCAGTTTATATAATTCCGAAATGAGTTTATCTTCATAGATTTTTCTTTCCTTTCTTTCATTTTGGAATTTGTCATTGATAAATTTATCAATAGCTTTTTCAGTTTTTGGGTTATTTACGATTTGTTCAATTAAATCGTTGGTACCCTGATTGGGATCGATGTCAATTTTTTCTGCAAATTCAACAAGCAAGGCTTTTCTTGTGATTGAACGAATTTTCAGAAAAAGCAAACTATTTGAATCTTTGAGTAATTTTTCAAAGTCGTTTGCGTCGTATAGTTTTTTGAGTTGTTGGTAGATTTTATGATTCATAATGTTTTAGTTATAGCAATAAAATAAATATTCAACTGTTCCTTTACGGCTTCCTTTCCCGCCATAATGATTTGAGTATTCGTTTTCGTACACTTTTACCTTTTTGTGCTTTTTGATAAGTTCGATCATTCTTTCTTTCTCTGGATAACTCTTGCTATTGTAAGAAACTAACCAATAAGGAATATGTTTGCTGTTTTCAAAAAGTTTTTCAAAAGATTTTTCAATATCCGTTTTTTGAACAAATCCACTTTCTTTTTTGGGAAAATATGACTTTGTGCCATTTACAAATTCTTTATTTTTCCAGTACTGAACAAAAGTTTCTAAAAAATGATAAAATGCTTGGTAGTCTGGGTGACAGCCAACATAAGGTGGATCAAAATAAGCCAAATCGACATCTTGAAGTTTTGGAAGCAAAGAAATTGTATCTTCGCAAAAAACTTTGTTCCTTTTTTTATTATCAAAAATTGCATGATTATATGAATGAACAAGACTTTGAAAAATATCTTTTAGGTGTTTTGCTAAACTTGCATTTCTTTTAATTCTATCTGGATTTTTACTGTATTCAATTGCTTTTAAGTGAGCAAAATGACCTAATGTAATTTTTCTTGTCAGAGATCTATTCATTAAAGCTAAAGCCAATGCTTTTTTATACTCGTTGTCTAGTTTTTCAACATTGGCTCTAAATATATCTAAAAATTTTGCTTGGTCTTTTTCAAAAAAAACTCCAGTAAAAATCTTTTCGATTAGATTATCAGCTTTTGTAGTTTCGTCTAACAAAATATCTATATCATTTTTATCAAGAGTGATATTTTGATTTTCAATTAAAGCTTTAGAAATTAAAGAGTTACATTTTAAAAAGTCATTACTATAAACCTTATAGCCTCCATCTTTAAAATAATAACCAACAACAGATGTGCCACTAAAAGCATCAAAAACAGTTCCAATATCTTTTGGGGCAATTTCAAGAATCCACTTGATAAGCTTCTCCTTGCTTCCCAAATATTGAGTTCTTGGAAATTGGTGTATTTTGTACTTTTCGCCGAACAGCGTTGTTTGAGACATCATAATTTATATTCAAGTAATGCAAATGTATTGTACTAGTTTTCCCCTTATAAATAAATCGTTTTCGTAGCGGAGCGAAGAAAACTCCATATTCCCCTCTATAATTAATGAAAAAGAAATTTGAAAATTTCTTAAAACAATTGGGCGATAGCCCAAAAAAGAAAAGGAATATTTCAGCTAACTCGTTCTTATATGTTGAAAAAAGATGACAACACCCAAAAGTTGTGTGTTGGGTGGTGGTTGGGGGATAATGAATATAAGGGCATAAGGGTATTTTAGCAATAATTCATTGATATATGCAAGAATATTTAGAACAGACGGAAAAAGAGCTTAAAGTGCGTAATTATAGTCCCAAGACAATTGATAGTTATCGGCGGGCGATTAAGGAGTATTTTTTATTCAAAAAGCATAATTTTGCGGTTGCCGATTCGGAAAATGTGCGGGATTTTATATTGTACGCGCGGGATAGGGGATTATCGCCGCAAACCATTAATTTATGGCTGAATGCGATTAAATTTTTTTACCGGCAAGTGGTAAAAAGCCACGGGTTGCTTGAAGTGAGGGCGGTGAAGAGGTCGCAAAAATTGCCGGTGGTTCTGACGCGCGATGAGATTGGGCGGATTCTGAATGTCTGCCGTAATGCTAAGCACCGGCTTCTCATTGCCCTGGCGTATGGCGCGGGGTTGAGGGTGAGTGAGGTTGTCGGACTGCGCGTACGCGATGTGGATTTTGATGAGCTTATGCTGAATATTCGCGAGGCAAAAGGCGGTAAGGATCGGGTTTCGGTTATACCGGAGCGAATTAAGGCCGAACTGCTGAATTTAGCGGCCGGAAAAACAGGGGATGAATACCTGTTTTTGAGCGAACGCGGCGGCCGGCTTACGACCCGGACGGCGCAAAGAGTATTTTCTGACTGCGTGAAGCGCGCTGGGATTAACAAGCCCGCCGGATTCCACGCGCTTCGGCACAGTTTTGCCACGCATTTGCTGGAAAATGGCACTGACGTGCGCTATGTGCAAGCCCTGCTTGGCCATCAGAATATCCGGACTACGCAATTATACACGCACGTGACCAATCCCGGGCTTAAAAATATCCGAAGCCCGCTTTAACGTTTGTCCGGGCTTGACAGATCGTTGATTGAGCGCACTGTAGTTGTTATAATTAATAAACGATATATATGAATAAATTAGAGACAAAAATTGACGAAATATTGGATGCCCTGCATATTTTTGCCGATAGTGTTGACGATCGCTTTAATAAAGTTGATCAAAGATTCAATGGCGTTGACCAGCGATTCATGAGCATTGAACAGCGATTTAATAAGATTGACGAGAGGTTTGAGCAAGTTGATAAACGCTTTAATCGAATAGAGGCATTAATGGTAACCAAGGATTATCTTGACGATAAGCTGGCTGACTTTAGGGCTGAATGGATTCCGATTATTAAAAAAGTGGATACAAAGGATTCCGCCCTGGTTGTTAATCTGGCAGATAAAGATGTGATTTCGCGTGACGAAGAGAAGGAGATATTGGATATGAGCGCCTTTCCGCGGCTAAATTAATATAATCATAAAACCGCCCCTGGATAAAGTAGGGACGGTTTTTGTTATTGATATTTTTTTAATATATGGGGAATTTTGAAGTTAATTTTTTGACTTGAGATTTAATCTTGGCAAGCTCCGATTCGTTTGTATGGTTTTTCAGAGCTTGGATAATCCACTCGGCGATTTGTTTCATTTCCGGCTCTTTCATGCCGCGGGTGGTGATGGCCGGCGTTCCGAGCCGGATGCCAGAGGGATCCATGGGCGAGCGGGGATCATCGGGAATCATGTTTTTGTTGACCGTAATGCCGGCGGCGTCCAAAGCGGTTTCAGCCTGCTTGCCGGTGAGGCCGAGCGGTGTGACATCCAGGAGGAGCAGATGATTGTCGGTCTGGCCAAAGCAGATTTTGATGCCGCTTTTTTTGAATTCCTGTTCAAGAACTTTGGCATTGGCAAGCACTTGCTTGATATAGGTTTTAAATTCCGGCTGAAGGGCTTCGTGAAAAGCCACGGCTTTGGCGGCGATATTGTTTTCGTGCGGACCGCCCTGCAGGCCCGGGAACACGGCTTTATCAATGCGTTTGGCCACGTCAGCGTCCTTGGACATAATCATGCCGCCGCGCGGACCGCGGAGAGTCTTGTGCGTCGTGGTGGTGACAACATCGAAGAGGGGAACCGGATTGGCCATTTCTCCGGCCGCGATGATGCCGGCGATGTGGGCAATGTCGGCCATGGTGTAGGCTTCAATCTCCTCGGCGATCTCGTGGATTTTTTGGAAATTAATGTCCCGCGAATACGCGCTGTAGCCCACAAGAATCATTTTTGGATGATGTTTGACGGCAAGTTCATGAATGTTTTCATAATCAAGCAGGCCGTCGCTCGCGGTCTTGTATCTGATGAAGTTGAAAATTTTTGACGTGTATGTCACCGGATGGCCGTGGGTCAGGTGGCCGCCGTGCGATAAGTCCATGCCCAGAATGATGTCCCCGGGTTCAAGCAGGCCGAAATAAACCGCCATGTTGGCCGGCGCGCCGGAGTGGGGCTGAACATTAACAAAGTTGGCGCTGAACAATTTTTTTGCGCGTTCAATTGCCAGTGTTTCAATCTCATCAATATTTTCGCAGCCGCCGTAGTAGCGTCTGCCGGGATAGCCTTCGGCGTACTTGTTGGTCAGGACGGATCCAAGGGCATTGAGCACGGCCGGAGAAACATAGTTTTCCGACGGAATCATTTCCAGAACATCCTGCTGGCGCCGGAGTTCGTGTTCAATTATTGTATCCACCTGATTGTCATCAATGTCGTGTTTCATAGTCCTACTATTATATATAGAAAAAACCGGCTGGTCAAAATCAGTGACCCGAGGGGGTTTACCAATTATTAACTAGTCGGTTCTTCAATTTGTTGGCAATGAAGCCAGCTTAGCCAGTGTACAGTGGCTAAAACATCGCGTCAACCCCTAAAAGTGCGTAAAGATGTTGATTGACTGTGGAAAAGATGTTGATTAACGCGGTTTTTTAATCATAAATGAGCCGGTTTGCGCGTATCCGAGGCATTTGTAATACTCACGCACGCCGATGCCGGCAATAACCGCGATTTTGGAAAAACCGTTCTTTTTGGCGATTGATTCAGCCTGATTCATGAGAATCCGGCCGAGACCTTTGTGCTGGGACGCGGTTTTGGCTGATTTGCCCAGTTCAATCTGCTGGCCGTAGACATGAAGCTCGCGGATCAGGGCCGCACCCTCGAGTTCGGGCAGGGTCGAGAGAACCGCCTGATTCGAGCTTGAAGGCAGGCGCAGGCGCAGAAATCCCAAGACAACGCGGCGCCGGGCGTCTTCAAAACTTAAAAAATATTCGGTTCCGCCGGAGGCGGAATATTTATCAGTAAATAATTTTGGTTTAATTTTCGCGGCATCAATCCCGGGGTTGTGGCCGATCTCGCGGCAGCGCAGGCACTGGCATTTGATGCCGAGCGTTTTCATGCGCTCCTGGATAACCTGGCGCAGGTTGGTGGCCATGGCGCCGGCGGAGACCGCGGGAGCGGGGAAGTCGCGCACCAGCCGGGAGATGCGTACATAGCGCGGCACAAATGATTTTATTTTTACAAGCGCGGTGACAAGATTTTTCTCCGAGACCGGAACGAATTTGCCGCGCTTCCACCAGTTGAATAATTCGGAGTTGGGCAAAAGCACGCATGGATAAATTTTTATCATGTCCGGCCGGAATCGGGGATCGTCAAAAAGTTTTTTAAAGATTGCCACGTCTTTAGCGGGCGTTGATCCCGGCAAGCCGGGCATCATGTGGTAATCAACTTTGAACCCAGCGTCCTTGAGGAGATGCGTGGCATAGATTGTCCAGTCGGTTAAGTGGCCGCGTTTTACGATTTCCAGGATATCATCGTCAAGCGACTGCACGCCGAGTTCAACGCGCGTCGCGCCGAGTGCGCGCATGCCGGCGATTTCTTTGGGCGTCACCCAGTCGGGACGGGTTTCGAGCGTGAGGCCGATGACGCGGCTCGCGGCGGTCTGATTTATTTTCTGCGCGGCTTGAAGATTTTTCGCGCTGCGGTTTTTCCGGCCAAAGCTGTTGGCCGCGTCAAAGCAGCGCTTAATAAACCAGTGTTTGTACTTTTCAGGGTAAGCCGACCAGGTGCCGCCTTTTACAATGAGTTCCAGTTTATCAACCGGATGGCCATTGTCGCGCATTGCCTGAAGGCGCTTGGCCACCTGGGCGAAGGGATTGAAATTAAGATACAGGGCGCGCATGGCGGCCGGCTCGTTAGATAAATAGCTTTTGGGCATGGTTGCCTCGGTCGGGCAGTAGACGCACCGGCCCGGACAGGGGAAGGGTTTGGTGAGAACCGTGATCGGCGCGATTCCGGAGAGCGTGCGCACGGCCCGGCGGACCATGATCCGCTCCAATTCCGGAGACGGCTTGATTTTTCGGGATTTTATCAATTTATGATATGCTATGTTCAACGACGCAGTCGACGGTTTGGGCAACTTTAAACCGGACGCAACGCGGCGCTTGAGACGGTCAAAATCTTTTGCAGAATATATCCGTTCCTTGATGGCTTTCTGGATGATAAGTGATTCTAAATCTTTTTTCATAGTTATTAGTTATTCGGCCGTACTCATGTCATTCCCGCGAAGGCGGGAATCCAGGTTCAATGTACCGGGGGAATCCTATTGGATATTATCGTACAAATCGCTCCAGAGAGGATTAAAATCTTCAATTGTTCTAATTTTCCAATTACGATTCCACTTTTTTAATTGTTTTTCCCGTAATATGGCCTCCTCAATATTATCGAATATTTCATAATAGACAAGCTTATGTACGCCGTATTGAGCCGTGAATATGCTATCTTCTCCTTGCTTATGCTCAAGAACTCGGCGCTTAAGATTATTCGTTACACCGGTATAGAGGGTGCCATTTCTGTCGCTCGCGAGAATATAGATATAGAATTGTCGATAGTCGGGCATAATATAAATAAGCAATCCCGAGATTAATTGGTTGTGGATTCCCGCCTTCGCGGGAATGACGGATGTGCGGTTTATTTTTATCCGTTGCAACTAAATAAATTACCATGGGCATGGATTCCCGCCGGAGTTTACCCTCGCGAAGGCGGTGGCGGGAATGACAATACTAATGAATCTTATGCGAGATGAAACTGCGCAAGATTTATTGAAGATGAATGCCGAGACGTATGACAACGTGGCGTCCGAGTTTTCTAATACGCGTGAATTTGTTTATCCGGCATTATATAAATTAAACGATTATATCAAGGAAGGGGACCGCGTTCTGGATGTGGGCTGCGGCAACGGCCGGATCGTGCGGATTTTCGGCGATAAGAGAATTGACTATCTGGGCGTGGACTCGAGCGAGAATCTTGTCAAAATCGCGCGCCATAATTTGCCGGAGCGGCGCTTTAGCGTGGCCGACGCGCTGGATCTCGCGATCGGAGAAAAAGATTTTGATGCGGTAATACTGTCCGCGGTTCTGCACCACATACCGTCCAATGAGCTGCGGCGGAAAGTTCTAAAAAATATCTGGTCGGTTCTTAGGCCCGGAGGCCGGCTTTTGATGGCGAACTGGAATCTTTGGCAGCCAATGTTCTGGAAATATCACATTAAGTATACATTGCGGCGGCTGGCCGGTAAACAGGATCTGGATCCCGGCGATATTTTGCGCGAATGGAGCGGATCCGGACATTCTCGTTATTTTCACGCATTCACGCTTAATGAGCTTAAATCCGCGGGAAGGGACGCCGGATTCAGCGAAATAAGCAATTTTTACACCCTCCGTTCGGCAGAGCCGGGAAATTGGCTCAAAAGCGACAATATTTTCAGCATCTGGAAAAAATAACCGCGTAATTAAGCGAAAATCCGGGGCGAGACGGCCCCTTTTTGCTTGCCAAATTATTGGTTTTAAGCTAAAATATTAGTAATTATGGATTTATCAAAAATCAGTAAAATCCATTTTATTGGAGTTGGCGGAATCGGGGTTTCAGCCGTCGCGAAGATGGCGAAACTCCTCGGAAAGCAAGTGAGCGGTTCGGATCTCGCGCCAACCGAGACAACCCGGGAGCTTGAAGCCCTGGGGATCAAATTATATATCAGGCATAGTGCCGACAACGTTGGGCCGGATGTTCAACTAGTTGTTTATAGTTCCGCGGTTGCGGAAGATAATTCCGAGCGCGTGCGCGCGCGAGAAATCGGCGCGGTTGAGATGAGTTATTTTGAATTTTTGGGCGAATACAGCCGCGAAAAATTTACAATCGCAATAAGCGGCACGCACGGCAAGAGCACGGTTACGGCAATGCTCGGAAAGATTTTGGCCGACGCGGGCTTTGATCCGACCGTTATCGTTGGCTCAAAACTCAAAACATTTGAGTACGGAAACTTCCGGCCGGGCAAAAGCAAGTATCTGGTAGTTGAGGCGTGCGAGCATCTGGCAAATTTTCTGCATCTTAATCCCAATATTCTGGTGATTACCAATATTGAAGAAGATCACCTTGATTATTATCGGGATCTGGAAGATGTGGCCGCGGCTTTCCAGCGCCTGGTTGATAAACTGCCTGAAGACGGATTATTGATTTACAACGGCGAGGACCGGGCGAGTGTGGAGCTGATTGAACCGCGCGTCGCGAGCGCGAGCTTCGGGTTCGGCGATACGGCAACGTTTCAGGCGATTGACATTGAATCGCGCCCCGGAGAGCAGATATTCAAAGCGCTAGAAGACGGCGAACCGTTGAATTCGGAATTTAGCCTTCGCGTGCCGGGAAAATTTAATATCTCAAATGCTCTGGCCGCAATCGCCGCGTCAGACTCGGTCGGCGCGGATATTGAAAAAATTGCCGGGTCGCTCTCTGAATTTCCCGGGCTTTGGCGCCGGCAGGAGGTAGTTGGCGAAAACAACGGCGCGATTATTATCTCCGATTACGGCCATCATCCGACCGAAATCGCGGCAACCATTCAGGCAATGCGCGACTTTTATCCCGGGCGGCGGCTGGTCTGGGTTTTTCAGCCGCATCAGCACAGCCGGACCAAGAAACTTTTTAATCAGTTCGTAAAATCATTCGACGGAACCGATATACTGCTCGTGGCCGACATTTTTGACGTGGCGGGCCGCGAACAAGTCGAAGACCAGGATATTAATTCCAAAATCTTGGCCGGACAAATCAGCGGGGTCAGTCCGAACGTGGAAGTCCATTACTCCGGAGATTTACAAAACACCCAAAAGATGGCGCAGGATATTATCAAACCGGGCGACGTGGTGGTTTTTCAGGGCGCCGGCAATATAGATGACGCGGCAAGAGAATTAATCAATAAATAATTTTTATGCATTCAGCGCTAACCGACCGATTGGTCCGGGTTCTGACGGATGAACCATTGTCACAGCACACGACCCTGCGTATCGGAGGGCCGGCGAAATATTTTTATGAAGCAAATTCTTCCGAGGATCTGATTCACGCCGTGGAAGCGGCTTATGAAGTCGGGGCGAAATATTTTGTTCTGGGCGGCGGCAGCAATATCCTGTTTTCGGACGCGGGTTTTGACGGGCTGGTGATCCATGCCATGAATAAAAATTTGCGCACCCAGGCGGAAAAATTATATGTTGAATCTGGGGCCATGAACGCCCAGGTGGTGCGCGAAACCGTGAACGCCGGGCTGACCGGGCTGGAATGGCTCGCCACGATTCCGGGCACAATCGGCGGCGCGATTTACGGAAATGCCGGCTGCTTTGGCGGCTCAATGAAAGATTTAATCAGCAAAGTTGATGTTTACAGCCACGGCGAAAAGACGCGCCTCCTCAAAAAGGACTGCCAGTTCATGTACCGCGACAGTATTTTTAAAAAAACAAACCCCCTGATATTGTCGGCCGAACTTATACTCAAACCGGGAAACAAAGCCGAGAGCCTTAAAAAAATTGACGAGTATATCAAGAAGCGCGCGGAAACACAGCCGGCCGGGTCATCGGCGGGCTGCACGTTCAAAAATTTCAGATATAATAATGAAGCGGACATCGCGATTCTCAAGAGCAAGGTTAAGGATATTCCGGCCGATTTTCTTTCAAAAAAGCTGATTCCGGCCGGCTGGCTTCTGGATCAGGTCGGCGCGCGCGGCATGGAGATGGGCGGGCTCGCGGTATCGGATAAGCACGCGAACTTCATTGTCAATAACGGAAAGGGAACCGCGGATCAGTTTATGATGCTTACGAGTAAACTCAAGATGCTGGTGCGCGACGAACTGGGCATACAAATTCAGGAAGAGATTATTTTCGCCGGATTTTAATAATATTAATAATCTAAATATTAAAATAAAATTATGAATATTACGCGCATCAAGGGCACCAACATGGAGCTCACGGACAATATTAAGGATTATATAATTGATAAAATCGGCGGCTTGGAAAAGTTTTGGGATAAAATAATCGATGCGGATGTTGAAGTCGGCCTGGACAGCATGCACCATCAAAGCGGCGAGATTTACCGGTGCGAGGTGAATATGCGCGTGCCGGGCGATGTTTTACGCGTTGAGAAAACCGAAAAGGATCTTTATAAAGCAATTGACAAGGTAAAGGATCATCTTCGCGAGATGATTGAGGAAAAGCAGGGCCGGAGAGCGACGCTCAAGCGCAAGGGCTCAATACAGGCGAAAGAAATGATGAACGAGGAGACTGAATTGTAATTTTAATAATATGGAACGCGGCGAACAATTTTTACATCAAAAATTTTCTGAATTGCACACCACCGAACCGGTGGAGCGCGAGCAGGAAAGAAAAAAACGAAAAGGCGAAGAAGTATCGGTCAAACCGGCCGAGAAAATCGCCGATTTTCTTGAAGTTATCAAAAAAACCCACGGCCATCATGAAGACCCGCGGGTGCTAGAGCGCATTAAAAAAGGTTACCACAAAGAATATGTTATCGCGCCCGAGGATGTTCCGGAAAGCTATTTTGAGCTGCAAAAACGCCTGGCGCGCGAACAGGGCCATGGCGATATTGAAATAACCGACGAGATGAAAGAACAACTCACCGAGGTGATTATCGCGGACCAGGAATCAACCCTGGACAACTGGGTGGATTATCTTTCTTCACCCGACGCCGATGCCTACCCGATGTGGGTGCGATATTGGGCGTTCCGCAGTATGCTCAGGCTTTCAAGCTATGACAAAGAAAAGAAAGCCTTTGCCAAGCGCCGCAAGGACACGGTCGCGCCGTTTCCGGACCTGAACCGCGAAGCCCTGGCCTATGTAGTTGACGCGATTGATAAAAAGATTCAAAAGCAGGATATTTCGGGCGCGGCCGATAATCCCGAGCTTCAAGCCTTGCTCAAAGGTGAGAATTTCGGCAAGTTGTATGCTTATGCAATCGAGAAAGTCACGCCTGATGATAAAAATGAATTTTTAAAAACCGTGGGCGAATGGGTAAGATACGAACAAGGTTCGGATCACATGCCGCTTGTGCAGTCACTTCAGGGCCACGGCACCGGCTGGTGCACGGCCGGTGAATCAACCGCCCAGGACCAGCTTCAGGGCGGCGATTTTTATGTCTATTATTCCTACGACAAATCCGGCAAACCAACTATTCCGCGCGTCGCCATTCGCATGCAAGAAAATAATATTGCCGAAGTCCGCGGCGTGGCCCCGGATCAAAATCTTGATCCCTATATCGGCGAGGTGGTGGACAAAAAGCTGAAAGAATTTCCGGACGGCGAGGAATACAAGAAAAAGACATCAGACATGAAGCGCCTGACCGAAATAGAAAAGCGGCACAAAGACGGTAAAGAGCTTGGGAAAGACGACCTCGGCTTTTTATATGAATTTAAATCAAATATTGAAGGATTTGGCTACGAGAGGGATCCGCGGATTGATGAGATTTTAGAAAACAGGGACAAAAAAGCCGATATTTCCTTGTTAACCGGTTATGTCAAGGAGCAAATTAGCGTGAATAATGAGGAGGGGTTGCGGGGTGGTTTCAAATTTCATTATGGTGATATTTTCCTTTTCGACTTCGAATCCGCTGAAGGCCTCAAACTGCCCGAAACCGTGAGTGGTAATCTTGACCTTGGTGGTCTTAAATCCGCTGAAGGCCTCAAACTGCCCGAAACCGTGAGTGGTAATCTTGACCTTGGTGGTCTTATATCCGCTGAAAGCCTCAAACTGCCGGAAACTGTGGGCGGCAACATTTGGCTTGGTGGTCTTATATCCGCTGAAGGCCTCAAACTGCCGGAAACCGTGGGCGACACCATTGGGCTTGGTGGTCTTATATCAGCTGAAGGCCTCAAACTGCCGGAAACCGTGAGTGGTAGCCTTGATCTTCGTG
>JAQTTB010000001.1:0-87441 GCA_028710985.1 Patescibacteria group bacterium | reverse complement strand
ACCTGTGCCATGGGTCGCTGGGGCAGCTGCTCGGGCGAGGTCGGACCTTCTTCGGAAGGCTGCGACACGCTCGACAACGACTGCGACGGCGACATCGACGAGGGCTGCGGCTGCGTACTCGGTACGCCGCCCCGTTCTTGCGATACCGGCCATGCCGGTATTTGCGGGCCGGGCACCCAGACGTGCGACAGCATGGGCCGCTTGACGCCCTGCCTGTCGATTGCCGTTCCCTCTCCGGAGGTTTGCGGCGACGGTCTGGATTCTGACTGTGATGGACTCGTGGACTGCGACGACATGGACTGCTGGGGCGTGGGGGCATGCCCCGACCCTTTTGAGGGTCCGGGGTGCGTGCCTGGCGATGGCCAGGACTGCCTCCTGCCTCAGCCCGGAGTCTGCGGAGCGGGCGAAAGCCTGTGCCTTGCAAGCGAAACCTGGGACATCTGTCGTCAGGTAGTGTTACCGGGAACGCTTCCTGAGGACTGCTCCTCGGGCGAGGATGAGGATTGCGACGGCGATACCGACTGCTCGGACAGCGACTGCGCGCTTGATCCGGCATGCACGGGAACCGGCGGCTGCGTTGCGGGGCTCTCCCAAGACTGCAGCCTGCCTCTCCCGGGCTTGTGCGGAGAGGGCGACCAGATCTGCCTTCCGGGCGGAACGTGGAGCCTTTGCTCTTCCATTCTCGCTCCGGGCGATCTGCCCGAAGACTGCGGAATGGCGGGCGACGAGGACTGCGACGGCTACTCGGACTGCTCGGACACGGATTGCGCAAGCGATCCGGCGTGCTCCGGGCCGACCTGTACGCCGGGCGACATCGACGCCTGCTTCACCGGCCTTCTGGGAATCTGCGGCAACGGCCAGCAGACCTGCGGAGCCGGAACCTGGGGTGCGTGCACGGCGGTTTACACGCCGGGCCTGCTTCCCGAGGACTGCTCCGACACGCTGGACAATGACTGCGACGGCGCGAGCGACTGCTCTGACTCTTCCTGCTCCGCCGATCCAGCCTGCGTTCTTCCGCCTTCGGGCTGCACTCCGGGCGACACGGACACCTGCCTTACCGGCATGGTGGGCGTGTGCGCTGCGGGACAGCAGACCTGCCAGGCGGGCGGAACGTGGGGCGCGTGCGTCGCGCTCTTCAGCCCAGGCGTACTTCCCGAGGATTGCTCGGACGGCCTGGACAATGACTGCGACGGCGCGAGCGACTGCTCGGATGGTTCGTGCGTAGCCGATCCGGCCTGTATTCTGCCTCCGGGCGGATGCACGGTCGGGGACACTAAGGACTGCAACACCGGACTCGTGGGCATCTGCGCCACGGGCCGGCAGACCTGCCAGGCAGACGAAACCTGGGGCGTGTGCACGAACCTGATCAACACGGGCGACTACACCGAGGACTGCGGCGACGGCCTGGACAACGACTGCGACGGTCAGACCGACGCATCGGATACAGACTGCTCGGCCGCGCCGTGCGTTCCCTTCGCAACGAAGGTGTGCGGCTACTCGGACGTGGGTATCTGCGAGCTCGGCACGGCAACGTGCCAGGCGGACAGTACCTGGGGCCCATGTGTGGGCGCGGTCTATCCCATGGCCGAGGCCGGAAGGTGCTCGGACACGCTGGATAATGACTGCGACACGTGGGTTGATGTGGTGGATCCGGACTGCGGCGGCATCCCATGCGCGCCGGAGGGTGACATCCGTTCTTGCGGATACTCGGACTTGGGCGAATGCGCGCTTGGTTCGCAGACCTGCACCGCGGGTGCCTGGTCGGCGTGCTCGGGCGCAATCTACCCAACAGACGAGATCTGCTCGGATGGACTGGACCAGAGCTGCAACGGCCTGGCAGACGAGTTCTGCACGGTCGTGACATGCGTCTGGAACCCGGTCTGCACTGTGGGCGTGGACTGCAACGAGCAGCCGCCCACACCGGATGCTGGCTCGCCAGCCATGCAGGGATGGGTCAAAGGCCTTCTCGGGACAGTCAAGAGCTGGTACCCGTGGCCCGGCCCAGCCTGCGTCACCGACGGAGTCACCGGGGTGGTGACTTGCCAGTTCGACTTCCAGGTGGGCTCCGAGCTCAACCTGAACGTCCGGTACGCATTATCGGGCGCCGAGAACTGGCTCGCCGAGTGCGCCACCTGGCCGCTCTGCGACAACCCCTCGGACCCGACTCAGGTCCGGCTCACGGGCGTGCTCTCCTGCACCGAGCAGGACAGCGATCCCATCGTTCTCACCACGGTGGTGAATGGGATCGGGAGCGGCTTCAACCGCTTCTACACGCAGTCAGAGTAACTCCTGCTACAGCTCCTTCCCGCCTTTCTGTTCTGGCCTCTCAAATCCACCTGGATGCGAGAGGCCTTTTTTATTCAAATTAAGATTAAAATCTGGTATAATAGAATAAATGACTAATGGCTAATGACGGAATGACTAATCAATGACTAACGAACGAATTACTAAATACGATTTAGAGGAGAGGACGGCGAAGTTTGCGGCGGAAATTGTTAAATTGGCTCAATCGATTCCAGAGAACGCGGTTACGAGGCCGATAATCAGCCAATTGGTCCGAGCGGGGACGAGTGTGGGCGCGAATTATTGTGAAGCGGATGATGCGATAACAAAAAAGGATTTTATTCATAAGATCTCGATCAGCAAGAAGGAGGCGCGCGAAACCAAGCATTGGCTCCGGATAGCGGCAATTACTTACCCGAAAGTAAAAGAACGTGCAAGAATTTTATGGGTTGAGGCAAAAGAACTTCACTTGATATTCAATGCGATTATTCATTCATCTAAGAAAAATAATAAACAATAATTAGGCATTAGCCATTCCGTCATTAGTCATTCGAAGATTTATGTTTGAGGATTTTATTCTAGATTTGGGCGGAGAAGTCCACCGCGAGGTGCACGGCGAAGAGCGCGGGCGCATGATTTGGTTTTGGCTTAGCTTGATTTTTTTAGTTGCTGCGTTCGTGGTGCTGGGATATCCGCTGACCCTGCTTGGAGTCCTGGTCATTGCGGCTTTGGCTCTTGTGTTTATCAAATACCATCGGTTCGGGCTTTATATTTTAATTTTTCTTTCGCCGTTTATCGGTCTCGTGGTTAAGTTGCCGACCGGAGACTTGGGAGTGGCATCCGAGTTTTTTGCCGGGAGCCTTGATTTTCCGCTGGTTGACGGCATTGCTATGATACTTTTTGCCGCCTGGCTTATGAAATCTTTGTATCTCTGGAAAGTGAAAAAATTTGATCGGTGGCAGATCTATTTTCCGGGAATAATGTTTTTTGGCGCGTTTATTTTTGTGGCGCTCGCTTCGGTATCCATGGCCGGTGAATCCTGGATGCAGTCCTTGAAATATTGCATCCGGCCGATAATGTTTTTTTATCTCATGTATTTAGTCTTGCCGTATAATTTAATCCGTTCGCGTGAAATATTTCAGAGGTGTTTGCAGTTTTTTTATTCCGCTGGAATTATCTCGGCGATGATCGGGTTCGTTTCTTTATTCATATTGCCGGCGACCGGGCTCTTGAGGCGCGCGACGCCGATCGGCTTTTTCGGCGTGAGTCCACTCGGCGAAAATCACAATCTCTTGGCCGAGATATTGGTCGCGGCGTTTCCGATCGGCATGATTTTGTTCCGGCAGGCAAAGGATAAATGGACCAGCCTGGGATTAATTCTGGGGAATATACTAATACTCATTATCGCTCTTTTGACTTTCGCACGAACCGCCTGGATCGCAATCGCGCTTGAAATATTGATTTATCTCGTATTGGTTTATCGTAAAGAATTACAGCGTTACTTAAAATATATTTTTGTTCCAATACTCCTCGTTCTGCCGTTCATGATATATATGTACGTTTTTTCCACGAGTTATGTAGCGCAGAGCTCGACCCAGACGCGGTTGATGCTTTCCGAGATCGCTCTGAACCTTCTGCAATCAAGTCCGATTTTGGGGCACGGCGCCGGCATGTTCGTTGAGAATGTGGCAAATACGTATCTTTTCACCCTTGAATTCGGCCAGGCCATGGATGCGCACGGTGTATTGCAGAAAGTCGGAGCGGAAATGGGAATCGCCGGACTCTTGGCGCTCGCGTTTATGTTCGGGTTTATCATCGTCCGGCTCCTGCGTTCATACTTGCTTCTTCCGGCAACGAGCCAGGGCAGGTATATCGTGATTTCGTGCCTCGTGATGGCCGCGGGAAGTATGACTTATCAATTATTTAATACAAATTATTACAGCCCAAAGTTATGGATTCCGCTCGCTTTGGCGCTCGCGGCGACCAAAGTTTTTCGTCACGAAGAGCGGCCGCATCTGGAGAAGAAAAAAAGAAAAGAGGAAAAAACGAAATAACGAAAAAAACGAAATAAGGAAGGGGTCGCATATATGCGACCCATACTAGAAAATGGAAAAGAGGGATAAAATTAAAATTATTCAGGTGATTACGACTCTTGGCTACGGAGGCGCGGAGCGGCTGGTTTTGGATTTGGTTTCCAAATTGGATAAAAATATCTTTGAAGTCAGAGTCGTTTCAATGGTGCGCGGCGGCAATCTGGAAAAAGATTTTATCGCAGCGGGTATCAGGCCGCTCGTTTTAGTTAAGCGCACCAGGCTGGGGCTTGGAGTCTTTTTATCGCTGTATCTGTTATTCAAAAAAGAAAAACCGGCAATCGTGCATACGCATCTTTTTGGCGCGGATATCTGGGCCGGGCTCGCGGCGCGGTTTGCCGGCGTTCCGGCGATCGTGAAGACCGAACACAATTTGAATTTGAATGAAGGCATGTTAAAGAAAATTATAAAAAAAATGACGGTCGGCATATTCAAAAAAATTATTGCCGTCTCGCCGGCCGTGGCGGATTACGCCGTGGTGCATGAGGGCGCACCGCGTAATAAAATTAAAATTATATATAACGGTATTGATTTTTCGCGTTTTTCAAAAAAGGAAAAACAAAACTTTTCATCACCGCCGGTTCTTATCAATGTGGCGCGGCTTGAGCCGCAAAAGGGGCATGAATATTTGGTGCGCGCGCTTTATAAAATAAAAGACACGCCGTGGATGCTGTGGCTTGTCGGAGAGGGCGCACTGCGGGAAAAGATTATTGCCGACGTGAGGGGATTAGGTCTCGAGGATCGTATCGAATTACTGGGCGCCCGTCAGGATGTACCGAGTTTGCTTGCTCAAGCGGATATTTTTATTTTTCCGTCGCTCTGGGAGGGCATGGGACTCGCGGCGATCGAGGCGGCGGCGAGCGGCCTGCCGATAATCGCATCCGCGGTCGGCGGACTCGCAGATATTTTTCAAGATAAAAAGAACGCCCTGCTTGTTCCGCCGCGCGACGAGGCGGCGCTTGCCAAGGCGATTGAATGGATGATCGAGCATCCGAGCGAGGCGCTCTTTATGGCAAGAGAGGCCAAGGATTACACGGAGAAGGAATTTTCAATCCAGAAAATGGCGTATGAATACCAGTCTCTGTATACAAAATTATGAAAATATTATTAATTAATAAATTTTTTTACCGGCGCGGCGGAGCGGAAACTTATTTTTTTGACCTAGCGGAGCTCCTGAAGCGGCAGGGCCACGAAGTCGCATTCTTCTCCATGAAGGGCCGTGAAAATGATAAATCCGTATGGAGCAAGTATTTTGTTTCCGAAGTTGATTACACCCGCCGCGAAGGAATCTTAAGAGAAGCCGGCAAGGCGGCAGGGTATTTATATAATTTCGAAGCGCGCAGTAATTTGAAAAAACTGCTCGCGGATTTTAAACCCGATATTGTGCATCTCCATAATATCTATCATCAGCTGAGTACATCGGTGCTGGATGCGCTCCGCGATTCGCCGGCGCCAAAAATCCTGACCCTCCATGACTATAAACTCATTTGTCCGAATTATAAATTATTCACCCGCGGCAGAATCTGCGAGAGGTGTTTCAAACACAAATATTACAATGCCATTATTTACAGATGCGCGCAGAATTCGCTGGCCTCGAGCGCTCTCGCGGCCGCGGAAATGGCCATTGCCAAGACTAGACAAATATACGAAAATGTGGTAGATTGCTACGTTAGCCCAAGCCGTTTCTTTACCAAAAAAATTAAGGATTGGGGGGTACGGGTGAAGCGCATTGAGGTAGTGCCGAACTTTGTTTTCCTTGATGAATATGAGCCGCACGAAGCAGTCGGAGACTACTATCTCTATGCCGGGCGGCTGGCGCACGAAAAGGGAGTCTCCGATCTGGTAAGCGTTTTTTGCAAACACAAGAATATTAAATTGAAGATCGCCGGATCCGGACCGCTCGAGAACGGACTTAAGGATTTTGTAAAAACCAGCGGCGCGAAAAATATTGAATTTTTCGGACATCTTGCGCCGGACGCGCTCAAGGCTGAAATTGGCGGATGCCGCGCGGTAATCGTGCCGACGCTCATGCACGATAATTATCCATATGGCGTGCTCGAGGCCCAAGCGCTCGGCAAGGCGATAATCGCGTCGCGGCTTGGTGGAATTCCGGAAATGGTTGAGCACGGTATGAGCGGTTATCTCTATGAACCAAGAAATCCGGACGATTTAGCGGCAAGAATCCTGGACGCGGAAAAAAATCCGAAAAAACTTATTGAGTTCGGAAAACAGGGGAGGGCGAGGGTGGAGAAAGAAAACGGCGCGGCGGATCACTATAAAAAAATATTTGAGATATATGAGTCATCGCTTAAACTCAAAAATGAAAATTCTCCGTAAATTAAAGTTTTGGGTTCAAGGCTTTTTTATTTTGTTAATTATATTTATTAGTTGGCCTGGTTTGGCGGCAAGTGCGCCTTTGAATACGGACGCGCCGCGGTTGGCCAATATTTTTTTGCATTGGAGCGTGGCAGACGACAAGGCGCGAGATCTTGCAGAATGGGATGTGGTGATTTTGGACATGGATATCCAGACATCCAATCCCTCCGCCATTGACACGATGAGGCGAATCAATCCGGATATAAAAATATTCGCTTATATTCCGCTCGTTGAAGTGCGACAAAGTATTGACGGCCTGGCCTCAAGTTCGCTGCGGCGTAAATTGGCCCAGGGAATTAAAAATGAATGGTACCTCGTTGATACATCCGGAAACAAAAGATCATTCTGGCAGGGCAATTGGATAATGAATATCACGAACGAATGCCTTTCGGTTGCCGGTCAACGCTGGAATGATTATTTGCCGAGTTTTGTTAAGAATGAAATTATCGCTTCGGGAAAATGGGATGGTGTTTTTTTTGATAATGGCTGGGAGGATGTAACATATTTTGCCGGCGGAAATCTTGATTTTAACCGCGACGGTCAGCCGGCGGGATCAAGCGACGCAAATCGCCTGTGGAAAGAAGGAATCGCGAAAGCATTAGATGCAACCGCGAGTGCGATTGGCTCCAAATATCTCGTGATGCTGAATGATGGCCCGTATTACGCAAACCATACCGACGGTGTGACGGTTGAGAATTTTTCGAGCAAAGATTGGACGTACGCGCTTAAAAACTACCGCGATGCCGTCACGGAATCGCAGCAGCCATCGTCCAATATTCTAAATTCCAATACGAACAATACCGGCAGCCAGAATGATTACAAGACAATGCGTTTCGGTTATACGAGCGCTATGCTTTTTGACGGATATTACAGTTTTGATTTCGGTGACCAGGATCACGGCCAAACCTGGTGGTATGATGAATACGGTGCATATCTCGGCGCTCCCAAGGGTCCGGCGGAAAACCTCACTTCTTCCGGTTCGGATTTAATGGAGGGTTTGTGGAAGCGCGAATTTCAAAACGGCTTGGTGCTGGTGAATTCTACTTACAGCAACCAGTCAACCGAATTTTTTGGAGAATATGAAAAAATTCACGGTGTCCAGGATCCGAAAAAAAACGACGGGTCCATCGTGAGCGGCACAGTTGTCGCGCCGCGCGACGGCATTGTGCTGATTCGGCCGATCGAAAAAATTGCCAACACGACATTCACAAACGGAAGTTTTGTAAGAATATTCAACCGTTACGGCGAAGTTTATCGCACCGGTTTTTTTGCCTACGAAGCGGATTACCGGGGCGGAAGTAATGTGGCGATTGCTGACTTGAATAGTGACGGTCAGGACGAAACCGTGGTCGGTGATATAAATCGCGTGACGATTTATGATGCCTCCGGCAAGGTGCATGCCCAGTTCTATCCCTATACGGATAAATATCGCGGTGGCATAAATATCACAGCCGGAGATTTGGACAAGGATGGTTTTATGGAAATCGTCACCGGAACGGAAAATGGCGGCGGTCCGCAAATTAGAATTTTTAACCGCGATGGCGTTTTAATCAATCCGGGATTTTTCGCTTATGATAAAAATTTTCGTGGCGGGGTGAATGTGACGATCGGAGATTTGAACGGCGACGGCTGGAAAGAGATAATTGCCGGAGCCGGAGTCGGCGGGGGTCCGCATGTGCGCGTTTTTGGGCTGGACGGACGCCTGATCAATCCGGGATTTTTCGCTTATGATAAAAATTTTCGTGGCGGAGTGAATGTCGCGGCCGGGGATACGGATGGCGATGGCGCGGATGAAATAATCACTGGTCCGGGCCTGGGCGGCGGTCCGCATGTGCGCGTGTTCAACGAAAAAGGGCAGGCGCTCGACGGCGGCGGATTTTTTGCTTATGATGTGCACGATAATTCCGGAGTCGGCGTTGCGGCGACGGATATTGACAATGATGGACGCGATGAGATTATCGCCGAGACAACCGGGGTTTTTACATTGTCCATGATTAAATAAATTGGTATCATACTTGTATGCCAGAAGAAAAAACAACTGATTTAACCAATGTGTCGGAAGATGTTATGACTCCGCAGGAATTTAAATCCGCGGCCGACAAAGGACGAGGTAATATTTTTATTGGGACACTGAATGTGGCCTTACAGCCGGCGAAAGCCATTACCTCGCGGCTTCGCGATCATTATGAAACGCGCTATGAAGGCAAATACAAGCGCGCCAAAATTCTTTTCTGGGTGGATATGGCGCTTTTAGGACTCATTATTGCGCTCTCGGTTTTTGTCACACTTATTTATTTTTACAAGCCTTCGATTGCCGACAAGATTCATATTGATACCGCAGTTATGCCGCAGGAGATCGTGAGCGGCGGAGAAGTGAGCGTGGTCTGGGTTTACCGGAACGATTCGGAATCAATACTTGACGAGGCTTATTGGAGTTTCAGGCTGCCGAATAATTTTCAACTTTTAGATACGATTCCGGCGCAGACCGACGCAACAAAAAATATTGTGGATATCGGAACCCTGCCCCCAGGGGGAGAGGGGAGACTGCGTTTGCATGGACGCGTTTGGGGCACGGTTGGAGATTCACAAACCGTCTGGTCAACGCTCGGATTCACACAGGCCGAGAACGGCAAGAATGAGCAGAAGCCGTTCACCGCAAGCTATACTATAGATGATTCCGTGTTCTGGGCCGAGCTTGAGGCTCCGGAAAAGCTGATAAATAATCAGGATATTGATGTTAAGATTAAATATAAAAATACAGGAAGCGCCGCTCTCGTGAATGCTGAGGTTCACGCGTATTGGCCCGCCGGGTTTGAATACTTGAGTTCATCGCTCCCTATGTTAGAAAATGTTTTTAGAATTGGCGACCTTGAGGCCGGGAAAGAGGGTGAGATTACAATTCGCGGCTATCTTGCCTGTCCGGACAGCCGCGCGAATTTTTATTTCGAAACATACGTAACCGCGGGTGAAGAGAAAGCGCGCCAGGAGATTTTAGCCGCTTCGGCGCAGATTGTTCCGCCGCAGATTGAAGCGGTTATACGTATAAATGATACATCCGAACCGGTTGCCGGCTGGGGCGAGAAAATGGATGTCGTGGTATCGTATAAAAATATTGGCGACTTTGCGCTTTCCGACGTCGCTCTCGCGGTTGAAGCCGATGCTTATTTAATAAATACGGCGCGCATCGAGGGAATGGAATTTCGCGATGGAAGATTTTATTTTAAAGAAAGTGCGGCAGGCCTTGCGCCGGGCGAGACAAAAAAAGTATCCGGCGCCTTATATCTAAAAAGTAATCCGGATTTTTCACAGCTCGAGTCGCAGAAGAATATAACAATGCCTGTCGCGGTTTTGGCGAGTTACCGCGTTGAAGGGGAAGAAGGGGCTGCGGTTTATAAAACTGGACGTATTGATATAAAAATGATAACGCCGTTCGCGAGTCAGGCATTCGCGCGTTATTGGGCCGAAACCGGTGATCAGCTTGGCCGTGGTTCCATGCCGCCCAAGGTCGAGAGACCGACCAAGTATTGGGTTTTCTGGAATTTGCCAAAAACCACAAGCGATCTGACCAACATGTTTCTGCAGGCAAAACTTGCCCCGAATGTTACATATGCCGGGCTTTCAAGCGTGACGGCCGGGGACAGCATTAATTATAATCCGGACACCGGAATGATAACCTGGTCGCTTAAAGAGCTTTCGGCCACAGCTGAATCCGGGGCCGTGATCGGCCTGAGCTTTGAGGTGGAAATTGTGCCGACCGCGGATCAGGCGGGCACGGCGGCGTCGCTCGTTGACTGGATAAAGGTGACGGCGCATGATGAATTTATCGGTAAAGATTTGTCGTTTGCCACTCCGTTGATTACGACCGAGCTTGCGCATGACACGCGGGCGGCGGGTCTTGGAAAAGTCCGTCCATAAAAATATTATAAAAAGGCGTGCTTAAAGGCACGTCTTTTTGTTCCTCCTACAATCGTTTGGGCCTCCCATTTTTTTCTTGCATCTTTTTACCTCTGGTCTCTTGCCTCCGGCGCGTTACTTTTTGTAACCAAAAAGTAACCAAAAAGTTTCGGGGTGGCTGACCTGCCTGCCGGCAGGCAGGAAGGGGGAGACAGAGACACGTCGCTCGCGAGCGACGTGTCAGAGAGGGATTTTGGAGGGGCTTTGTTTCTGGATTCCCGCTTTCGCGGGAATGACGGTAAGTGGCAAAGTGCTCTCTTCGTCATCCCCGCGAAGGCGGGGATCCAGGTTCAATGTACCGGGGGAATCCTATTAAATATTTTCGTGCAAGTTGTTTTAATATTGGGATTTTCTAGCCACAGCCTGCCGCTTGTCTGGGTATTGATTATTGTTTTCTAGCATCACTCTTGTTCGCTTTCAGCGGGACATACTTTTGTAACCAAAAGTATGCAACCTGCCTGCCGGCAGGCAGGAAGTTTCGGGGTCGCAAACCTGCCCGCCAGGCCTACGCCAGGCGTTGGCAGGCGGGTTCGCTCTCGGCAAATAGGCAATTCACTGCTTCCTAGCGCCATGCTCAGTTGCGCCCCCGAACCCCATGTTCTGACTAAGATGCACAAAAAAACGCCCTCGGTAAACACGGGGCGTTTTTTATTTTTGCCTTTTTTCAATGAATCATTTGCATGATTCGCTGAAAAAAGGCGGGCAGGGGCAAGGTAGGGGGGGACCTTGCTTATCCTGCCCATGGGGAGAGACGAACCCCCTATGGAATAGGTGAGAGGACGTAGTTGCCGGCCTGGTCGCTCAGGGACGCGCATCGCGGATTCTGCACGACTAGGCTCGTGAGATCCAAGGCGGTTGCGTCATCAGCGTCGGGACCGGAACGGACGGTAAGCGTGCCTTTTACGACACAGCTGCCGCCGCACGTGCACTCGCCGAGAGCGTAGATGCGTCCCCACGGCCCGTACGCCGAGTCGGAATAGGCAGTGATGTTGCACTCTACGCTTATTCCGAGGAGCGTGTAATCCAGATCTGGCAGGGTGAACTCGATGCAGTCGCTGTCGGCCGGTGCGACGAAGTCCGGAGAGCCGGTTGCCAGCTCCCAGGAGTCATCCCAGCTTTCATAGAGGCTTCCCCAGACAAAGCATTCCGCGAGAATGTGGTCGGGGCGCGCCATGGTCATGGGCCGGCACCACTTGAACGTGGCCAGGCCGGAGTGGAGGATGTCAGCTGCGTCGGCTTCGGCGTCCACCACGTCCGGGTCAGAGACCGCGTCCGGATCGCTTGCGCTATCCGGGTCGGAGGCGGTGTCGGGATCAGTGTCAGGCACGGGGTCCTCGGCGGGATCCGAATCCGCACCCGAGTCGGAGACTGCGTCGGCTTCCTCTTCGGAGTCGCTTGAAGCGTCTTCCGAAGCGCAGTGCTCGCTCGTAACGCACACTGCTTCATCGCAGCAGTCGTCCCCGTCGTTGCAGTCCACGAGTCCGTCGAAGTCGTTGTCCAGGCCGTCGGAGCAGAGCTCCACGGGCGGGACGTCGGTTTCTGCGCTGTCCTCGATCTCGTCGGCCACGGCGTCGGTTGACGCGTCCGCGCACGGCGGGCAGTTCTCGTCGCCGTCGTTGTCGTTGCAGTCGACCAGGCCGTCCATGTCGTTGTCCAGGCCGTCGGAGCAGAGCTCCACGCTGTCGGACGCGGTGTCGATGGAGGTGTCGGGCTCGCCGCCCACGTCCACGTACCTCGTCTCGCAGGCCATCAGTACCAGGGCGCAGAGAATCAGCACTATCCTGGAGTTCTTCATTTTACACCCTCCTCGGTGTTTTTTGCGTTTAGGTTGTTTTGCTTCTCCTAAGCGATGAATCTGCATAATATAAGCCGAGCAGGTGGGGTTGAACTGTGTGCCAACCATTGCTGAAAATAGCCAGAAAATGTAGATTCGACGCTTGGGAGAAGGTTGTAAAGGGCTTGCTTTAGCCAAAATTTGTCATAAGATACGACTGTTCCATTTTGACTTTAACGGTAAAGTATATCATAAATTGCGGGTTTTGTCAAGAGCTGGCCGGACTCGAGAGTTGACAAAAACGCAAAAATGTGGTATAGTGGGTTGTTTAATATGAGAATAGCAATGACCCTCCTTCGTCCCGACGCTCACTTCGTTCGGTCGGGATTTCGGCGGGCAAGACGAGGATTTAATGAGATTACATAACAAATTAATCGCATTACAAATAATCATGGTATGAGAATAGCAATGATCGGACAAAAAGGCATCCCGGCTATCTTCGGTGGTATTGAACGCCACGTGGATGAGCTTTCGCGCGGCCTGGCTGAACTCGGCCTGGAGGTTTTTGTATACTGTCGCCCGTGGTACTCAAAGGGCCACGAGGAACAGATTAACGGGGTGCATCTTATTTATACCCCGAGCCTTAAGACCAAGCATCTTGATGCCATTAGCCATACTTTCTTGAGCATTATTCATGCCTGCCGGAGCGGTTTTGAGATTATCCACATTCACGGCGTCGGGCCGGCGCTACTCTCGTGGCTTCCGAAAATTTTGCGACCCAGCACCAAAGTGGTGGTGACTTTTCACTGCATTGATCGCAAGCATCAAAAATGGGGATTTATTGCCCGCGCTATGCTTCGCCTTGGCGAATGGTCAGCGTGCCGTTTCGCGGACCGCACCATTACGGTTTCGCGTACTTTGAATCAGTATTGCTCCGAAGCTTATGATTCCATGACTCAATATATTCCGAACGGCGTTAGGATGCAGAATCCGGCCGACACCGAGTATCTTAAAAAGTTTGGTCTTGAGCCTAAAGAGTATATTATTATGGTTTCGCGGCTGGTGCGTCATAAGGGCGCCCATTATTTGATTGATGCTTATAAAACTCTAAAATTCCGTAATCCGGAGATAATTGGCAATAAAAAACTCGTGATCGTCGGCGACTCGGCTTTTACAGATGATTACGTGAAAGAACTTCATGAGATGGCGGCCGGCGACGAATCTATTGTATTTACCGGTTTTCAGAACGGCGAGCCGTTGAATGCGCTTTTTGGCAACGCTTACGCGCTGGTTCATCCGTCCGAATCCGAAGGTTTGCCGATCGCTTTGCTTGAAGCGATGGGCTGGGGTTTGCCGGTGATCGCGAGCGATATCCCGGAAAATATGGAAGTCGTGAGTGAAGCGGGAATCAGTTTTGAAAATAAGAATGTTGAAGATTTAATCCGTAAGCTTGAGACGTATTTGCCGCAAACCGAAAATCTGAAAGAGCTGGGCGCGCGCGCGAAGATTTTCGTGAATGAAAAATATAACTGGAAAGACATCTGCCGCGACATTTCCGGACTTTATTTCGATCTGAAGCCGGAATGCAAGTTCGCGCTGGAAACGGCGTAAGCGGACAACGCAACAATTCAACAATACAACAAAAAAACAAGCATAGGTAAAACGCTTGTTTTTTTATAGGTCGTTCTATTGTTGTATTGTTGAATTGTTCTCTTGTTCCGTGGCGGGTGGGTTGGGGGAGTAGAGGGTGGCGGAGAGGCGCCATTTATCCACAAATTGGTCGATGCCGTATTTTTCGGATTTGCGGCGCACCGTGGTTTTTTGCTGGGACCACTTGACCAGGCTTTCAAAATTTAGCTTGTACCGGCCGGCAACCACGATATAGTTGATTTCCTTATTAATGATGGCGCGGCGCAGGGTTTTTTCACTAATGCCAAAAAGCCGGGCGGCTTCGGATACGGATAAGCGAATGGATGAAGACATGGGCTTATATTAAAAGTCTAGGCTAGTTTAGACTTATTATATGTGCAGCTTGAAAGTTTGTCAAGAAAACGGGTGATTTAACCGAATTTGAGACTAAAAGACTTTACAAATGAAGGCGGATTGTGTAACATTCGTATCATCTTATCGTCAATATAGATGAATAAATTCAAAGAAAAAATACTGGTCTATAAGATCAAGGCGAAGCAGGACGCAGGGGCATTTGCAGAGTTATATGATGATTACGGCGCCAAGATATATAGATTTATTTTTTTTAAAGTATCCTCGGAACAAGAAGCTGAAGACTTGAGTTCAGAGGTTTTTTTAAAAGCCTGGGATTATCTTGCAGGCAGCCAGCCGGTGAAAAGTGTGGGAGCCCTACTCTACACAATTGCGCGGAATTTGGTCATTGACCATTATCGGCAGAGAAAGAGCGATATTCAGCTCATGGAAGAGACGGCCGGAGAAGTGGACATCGTTGGACTGGCGGAACTGGAGAAGCAGTCTGACTTGGCGAGGATTTACCGTGCGCTGAATAAACTAAAGGATGAGTATCGCGAGATTGTGGTGATGAAGTATCTGGATAATATGACAGCTGGCGAAATCGCGAGTATTTTGCAGAAAAGCGGAAACAATGTGCGGGTTCTGCTTCACCGCTCGCTCGCGGCATTACGTGAAATTATGGAGCAGCAAGACAATAAATAAACCCGATAAATGGATAAATTGGTAGAACAATTGAATAATCTCGGTAAGACGAAAGCGGGCGGCAAAGCGCGTGAGGCTTGGGTATTGTCAACGCGCGAAAGCATGCTTGCTCACGCAAGACAGGACGCGCCGGCGGCGGAGAAAACCGGCAGTCTGCTTGAAAATTTTTCATTGGCAGTGGATGTAAGCACCGGCTGGTCTAAGGCGTTTCGTCCGGTTGTCGCAGCCATGGTTATCGTATTTCTGGTATTTGGCAGCTGGACCGCGACAGTGAGTGCGTCTTTTGGCAGCTTGCCGGGTGATGCGCTTTACGGCGTAAAATTATTTTCCGAAGGCGCGCAAATAACCCTTTCGCCGGCCCGGGAAGTTAAAACAAAACTGCGCATTGATTTTGCCGGACGGCGGCTGGAAGAAGCGACTAAGTTGATTGAGAAACCCGATATAAGGAAGGAAGAAAAGCTAACCAAGTCCATGGCGGATTTTAAAAAAGGCATGAAAACAGTTCAGGATGATCTGGAAGAAATTAAACAAAAAAGTTCTTCAAAGAAGGCGGTTGAGGTGGCGAAAATCGTTGATGAAAAATCTGAAGAGTTTGAAAATAAATTGCAGGAAACCATGGACAAGCTTTCCGATGTCAATAAGAATGATGTCCAAGAAGCGAAAGCGGTTGTTGAGGTAACGGCAGTTAAGGCCGTTGAAGTCATCGTAGAGAAACACGCCCAGGGTCAGGCCGAAGGAATCACCGAGGAAGAAGTAATTGAAAAAATTACGAGCAAGCTGGAAAGAGCCGAAGCCGCGGCAGCGTTGGTTGGAGTAACGAGCGCTTCGGGTACCGCGGAGGTAATTTCTACCCCGGTGGGTTCGGAGGCCGCGTCTTCGACCGGAGAGGTGATTACTGGTGCGGCGAGCGGCACGGGTGAAGTTATCGGGGTAACGGGAGCATCAACCGCGACTGCCGATCAACTGGCGGAAAAAGTTGTGGAGGCACGGGAACTTTTGGAAAATAATGATTTAGTCGGGGCGATTGCGGCGGTAAAAGAAGTGAATACCCTGGCTTCGGCGGTTGGAGCCGAAAATCAGAGTGAAGCAAGCGAGACGCCGATTATAACCGAACCGGTTGGGGTTTCATCGACTGACCCAATCATTCCCGTAATTCAGACTTCATCTACGCCAGCAGTGGCTGGAGCCGCAACCACGACAAAAGCGGTAACGAATTAAATTAATCATCGGAAATACCCCGAAGGCGGTTTTTATGGAAGCCGTTTCCGGGGTATGGGCTGATGTCCCGACATTCCGCCGCAGGCGGAAGTCGGGATTCCGACCGCCAACTTTATGTTGGGGCGTCGGAACTTGTACCAGAGTTAATTAACGCGCAGGCTAAAAGGTCGGGGCCAATGGCCGCTTGCGTGATAAGAATTAAATTCAAAAGGATATAAATTATTTATGACTGAAGTTCTACGCATTTCAAAGAGGATCCTTACCGTTGGCGTAGTTATCACCACCATGGCGTGGTCAATCGGTTTTGCGGCTTTCATAATGCCTTTGGCAGCGGAAGCAGCGACCTTGTCCGCAGGCGACCTTATTAAGGCCAGCCAACCGGCGGTGTATTATTACGCAGCAGATGGTAAGAGATACGTTTTCCCGAACGAGAACACCTATTATTCATGGTACCCCGATTTCTCAACCCTGAAAGAGATCACTGACGCGGAACTCGCGGCAGTCTCTATCGGCGGAAATATCACAATCCGCCCAGGTACATTCCTAATCAAAATTACCACCGATCCCAAGGTTTATGCCGTGACGACCGGCGGTGTTTTGCATTGGGTTGAGACCGAGGCCGTTGCCCAGAAACTCTGGGGAACAAATTGGGCCAGCTGGGTAGTTGACGTTCCGGATTCATTCTTCACCAACTATTCAATCGGCACCTCAATCAGCACTTATGTGCATCCGAATGGATGCTTGATTAAGTATGCTTCTGGTGCATCCGTCTACTACATTCAGGATGGTCAGAAGCGCGCAATTGCGAACGAGGCGGCATTTGATGCCAACATGTTCCAATGGCGTTTCGTAATTAGCCCAGTCGCGGCCGATGTAACTTATGCGGACGGAACCGCGGTTACCGGCGGTGAAGCGGGCATTACGGATCTTGTAGCCGGCGTTTCCGGCACAGGCACCGGTCTTGCCGTGGCCTTGGCCTCTGACACCCCGGCGGGCGCAACTGTCGCCCAGGGTTCGTCAAGCGTGCAGCTTATTAAGGTCGCTGTGACCGCGAGCTCGGACGGCAATGTCATTCTTAATACCCTGACATTCCATCGCCTTGGCGTTGGTACAGCGAGCGACTTCACGAACGTCTACCTCTATGAGGGTTCAACAAGACTGACGAGCGGTCGCAGTATCAATACCAGCTCAAACGAGGCTCAATTCAACAACCTGAACTTGACGATTACCGCCGGCACGACCAAGTATCTCACGGTCCGCGGCGATTTGAGTTCAACCGCAATAGCTGCGGATGAACATGCCCTAGAGCTCGTTGCGACGAGTAAGGTTGGCACAACCGCCACGGTTTCGGGCAGTTTCCCGATACGCGGCAACACCTTCACGGTTGGTGCACAGGATGCCGCCACTCTGACGGTGAATGAAGGTTCAGATCCGGCCAACGTAACAGTTGGATCACTTGCAGCCACGATTTCTTCATTTAAGCTTACTGCCGCAAGCGCGGATATTAAGCTTAATCAAATCAGCATCGCTCAGGCCGGTACGGTCGTGAACAGCGACGTTACCAACCTGAAGCTGTATGTTGGTACAGAATTAGTGGCCGAAACAGCGACAATTGTCGGCGATAAGATAAACTTTATCCTCGCCACGCCTTATCTCATTTCCAACGGCACAACCAAGACTCTTTATGTCAAGGCCGATGTCGTGGGCAAGGGCGGCCGCTCTATCATTACCTATCTTGAGTACACTACCGATGTCGATGCCACAGATAATACCTATGGCTGGGGCGCGGCAGTGAACATTGATGATTTTGATAGCGGCGATTCAGTAACCACGAATACCGAGGGCGGTCAATTGACGATCGCTTACAATGGTCCGGCGACTGGCACTATGCCAAAGGCCGGCCAGGATCAGATCTTCTTCCAGTTTGGCATGACTGCGGCCGAGAACACTCTCGAGGTCCGCAAGATCAGCTTCACACTGGCAGGTATCAATGGTGATGACTACATTGACGCATCCACCACAGATCTGTTCACTGACATCAAATTAGTTGATACCGATTCCGGCGAAGTTGTCGCCGGTCCGACTCAACTTTCAAGCGGAAGTCCCGCCTGTGGTGAGGATGCAACTACTTGCACTTGGGTGGTTAGCGATTCATTTTATGTGAACGCGGGCACAACCAAGAATTTGGCCCTCAAGGCCGATGTGGCAAACAACGCCTGGTTCAACAGCGATCGCCAATATGTGGCCAAGTTGAATGCCTTTGCTGCCGATTATGTGAAGAACAATGCCACAGGCGAATATCTCGCTGTAACCCAAATCGTGCCGAATGCGGTTATTACCGGCAACACCATGACGGTCAAGACATCGAGTCTGACAGTTCAGCTGGCCGCGACTCCGGTGAGTGACACCTATGTCAAGAAGACATCAGATGTTGCTTCATCTGGTTTTGTGTTCACAGCTGGTTCACAGAGCGCAATCAAAGTGACGAGCGTTAAAGTCACTGGTCAGGGCAATGTGAACGGTGCGGGTTATACCGCGGCTCAACTGGACGATGTCATTACCCAGCTTACGCTGTGGGATGGCACGACTCAGCTCGGCACGGCCGAGAGCCCGGATGCAACGGCGGGTACCGCCACATTTGACGGTCTCAGCTATAGCATTCCGGCGGGTGAAACCAAGACATTGGTTGTCAAGGCAATACTTGATTCAGTGGCGACTTCCGGCGGTACGGATGACACATTCTGGGTCGGTATTGCTCTCGAAACCGATATTTCGGCCGAAGACGCAGATGCCAATTCAGTTACTGCGACTGACGGCGACGTGACTTGGAGCAATCCGATCAACAACGGTCCGACAATCTTCCAGACTGTGAAGAATTCCGGTACATTGACAATCGCGGCGGAATCAAATCCGTCAACCGACATTGTCATTGCCGGTAAGGATGCTTGGACAACCTTTGCCCAAGCCAAGATTACTTCACAGTACGAAAATATCTCCGTTGACAAGATCCGCCTGCAACGCTATAGCGGCGGCGCAAATAGTGACTTCAAGTACCTCGCGATTCAGAAGGACGGCGTAATCGTCTCCTCGGGCACGGATGTGTTCCCGGGTTCGGCGACGGCGACCGACATCACGCTTTCCACCCCGATCACCGTGCCGGCTGACGGCAGTGTGACCTTCCAGGTGGTTGGCAAGCTGAACGCGATTGACGCAGGCGCAACCTCGGGCAACAACCCGAAACTCGCGGTTGAATACAATGTTACGACCGGCGAGTGGGATGCGAACTATACCAATAGTTACAATGTGAAGGGCACGGGCGCCATGTCCGGCGAGCGCGTGTACGCGGCGGCCTCGGCGGTCCTCGCGGGCAACCCAATGGTTATCCGCAAGACCAAGCTTACTTTTGCCAAGCAAGCGTTAGCTAGCTCGAGCCTGGCCAACGGTACGATTGAACTCTACAAGACCAAGGTTACCGCAGACAGTGCAGGCGATGCGGGTGTCGCGAAACTCACATTCGAATTCACTAAGAGCGGTGCGTTCACGGTTGATACCTTGAAGTGGTTCCAGGACGGTACAGATATTTCCGATTTGGTTACCATCACTGATAACCTCGGCAATACTGTTGAAGGCGCAACCGATGCCTCGGGCACAATCTTTATTAGTTACACGAGCGGCACAGAGCAGAGCATTTCTGGCTCCGGCCACATCTTTACCCTCAAGGGTACGGTTGGCGGTGCAGGCTCCAGCGAGTCGCTTAACGTAACTATTAAGACTGGCAGCTCAACCATCTACACCTATCACCTGAATGCAGCCGCGGTCGGCACCGTACGTGGTCCGAACTTGGATGCAACCGGTGTAGTGGGTGGCGAAGTTGCTGCTTACCTTGTCTGGTCAGACAAGGCGGCAATACCGCACAACGCTCAATTAGATACGTTGTCAACCGGTGATTGGACTGACGAGTATCTCGTCAAGGATCTCACCGAAAACGTGGTATTGACCTTCTAGTCTTGACTGGCCGAGTAATCGGCAATATTCAGTAACTCAAAAATCCCGCCCCTGGGGACGCCCGGGGGCGGGATTTAGGTTGGGGATGGATGGCATGAGTGTGTATTTTTTGCGCAAAAATGGTATCATATCCGTATAACTTATGAATTTTTAGCCTGTGAAAAAGTTTATATTCTGCACAATAATTTTTGTATTCGTTGCGGTTCAAGGCGCGCAGGCTTTCACCCCAAACGATACGGATTTTTCGCGTCAGTGGTATTTGCGTCAGATTGATGCCGAACGCGCCTGGGATATTTCGACCGGCAGTCCGAAGGTGATTGTCGCAGTGATTGATACGGCCGTGGATATTTCGCATCCGGAATTGGATGGCAATGCTTGGATCAATGAAGATGAAATTCCGGCAAACGGAATCGATGATGATAAGAATGATTATATTGATGATGTGAATGGATGGAATTTCTCGGATAATAACGGAAATATATTGCCGAATTTTTCCAACGGATATGCGGAAGAGGGAATTAGCCATGGCACGGCGGTGGCGAGCATCATCGCAGCCGAAGGGAATAATCGGAACGGCATGGCCGGAATCACCTGGGAGAGCAAGATAATGCCGCTTCAGGTGCTCGATGCCACGGGTAACGGATTCTCGGACAATGTGGCAAAAGCGATTTATTACGCCATTCGAAATGGTGCGGATGTGATTAATTTGAGTTTTGTAGGTTTTAATTTTAGCGAGGATATGTCAACTGCGGTGCGCCGCGCCTGGGAAGCGGGAGTAGTAGTAGTGGCGGCGGCCGGCAATACGCCGGACGAATCGGGCGGCTCGAACTTGGATATGTACGATGAATTTCCGGTGTGCATTGATCAATATGAGAATGAAATATACGTACTTGGAGTCGCGGCAACCGACACGTTGGATCAAAAAGCGAAATTTTCAAATTTTGGCAAAGCCTGCGTTGATGTTTCGGCACCGGGCATGGATATATGGAGCGCGCGTGTTTATAACTCGGCAATTGCGGATTTTGATACATTCTATGATGACGATTGGTCGGGCACTTCGTTTGCGGCGCCGATTGTTTCCGGCGTGTCCGCACTCGTGAAATCAATCGCGCCCGGGCTCTCGGCTCGTGAAATCAATGAAATTTTGGTAAAAAGCGGCGTGATAATTGACGGGATCAATCCGGATTTTGCCGGAGGCTTGGGAACGCGCGTGGATGCGCGCGCTGCGCTTGAGTTGGCGCTTGAAGCGGCAAAGAGCGGTTCATCGCTTGTAATCGGTGCGCCGCTTGGTTTTACGCCGGTTGTCCGTGAGCTTGGGAGCGGCGGGGAAGTCAAAGATAGCTTCGCGGTGTTTCCGGATAGTTTCAAAAAGGGGTTCACGGCTCAGAGCGGCGACGTAAATAATGACGGTCAAAAAGAAATTGTGGTCGGCGCGGGTCCGGGCGGCGGTCCGCAGGTGCGTATTTTTAGCGAGACAGGGAAATTGTACGGACAATTTTTTGCGTATAATTCGCTTTTCCGCGGTGGCGTGAATATCGCCGTCGGAAATGTGGACAGCCGGACGGTGAACGATGAAATTATCACCGCGCCGGGTCCGGGCGGCGGTCCGCATATACTAGTGTTTAATGAAAGAGGGGAAATTCAGGGTAATTTTATGGCGTATACTTCTGGTTTTCGCGGCGGCGTTACGGTCACGGCTGGAGATATTGATGCCGATGACACGGATGAAATAATCGTGGGATTTATTGATGCCGGTGTTTTGCATATTAAGATATTTAGGAAGAGTGGCGTCTTGGTTTCAAATTTTCAAGCGGCAGAGAAAATCACGGGGCCAATATTCGTTGCGACGCAAAATTTGGATACGGGCGAAGAAGAAGAGATACTGGTTACTTATAAAACAGACGGAAATATATATATAAAATCATTCGATCGGAATGGCGCGTTCCTCCGCAGCGCAAACTGGGCGACGCAGGCGAATCAGTTTGACTTGAAAGCATTTTATGACTATATTGTCGGAGAGGTGAGAATCGCCATCGCGGAAATTTATAATAATAAAATTAATCTGCGCTTTATCAGTGGCGTTTTTGACAATATTAATGCCGTTGAAATAAAATAATATGAATAACAATCTTGAAACAATGGACCGCATCGCATATTGGTGGGTAAAAATTAGCGTATATGCGGCTCTCGTGATGCCGTTTATTTTTTTGCCATGGACGGTTTACCCGTATATTTTTGGCAAGACGGTCTATCTTATGATCGTGCTCATGAGCGCGTTGCCGTGGTATATATATCTTCTCGCGCGCAAGCCGGAATACCGGCCGCGGCGGTCGCTTATTATGTACGGGCTTGCGGCGTATTTCATCGGACTTTTTTTAGCCGTGATTTTTGGCGTTGATTCGAATCGCAGCTTCTGGAGTTATCACGAACGTATGACCGGTTTTTGGCCGCTTCTCCATTATCTCCTGTTTTATTTTATGGCAATTTCGGTTTTCCGCGGCTGGCGCGAATGGAAAAAAGTTTTAATTTTCAATGTGGGTGTGAGCGTGGCGCTGTCGTTTGTCGCTTTTATCCAGCGCGTGGCGCCGGAATTGGTGCTGCAAACCGGCGCTCGTACCGGCGCGTTTATGAATAATCCGATTTTCTTGGCTGCGTATTTGATTTTCACTATGTTCATTACGCTCGTTCTTCTGCAAAAAGCCGTGCGGTGGTCAACCAAGGCAATGTGGGGAGCCATGCTCGCAATACAGTTCTTGGCTTTTCTTTTCGCCGAAACACGCGGCGCAATGGTTGGAGTTTTTCTCGCCGGGCTCGTGTATCTCGCGCTTTACGCAATACTTAAAAATAATAAAAAGATCCGCATAATTTCCGCGGGTATATTTTTGGCAATAATCCTTGCGTCGGCTGGATTTTGGCTGATTAAAGATCAGGCCTGGACCGCGCAGGTTCCCGGCCTCAATCGCTTCCGAGATATTTCGTTAACCGGTGGCACGGCGGCGACGCGCTTTATTGCTTGGGAAATCGCGTGGAAGGGATTCTTGGAGCGTCCGGTTTTTGGTTGGGGTCCGGAAAATTATTTTTATACTTTCAATAAATACTACAATCCAAAGTCACTGGAGTTTTCGTTCTACGAAACATGGTTTGACCATGCGCATAACCAGATGATGGATATGCTGAATAATACGGGCGTGGTCGGTACGGCGGCATATCTCGCCTTATTCGCTCTCATAATCATTCAGCTCACCAAAGCCTTCAAGGGCGGTAAAATCGATACCCATATTTATTGCGGCTCAATTGGAATTCTGATCGGATATTTCGTGCAAAATCTTTTTATCTTTGACCAGCCGAATGCATTGATTATGTTTTATTTCTGCCTGGCCTGGTGGCAGAGCGAGACAACCGAACCGAAAAAAGAGGGAAGATTGTTTATCAATACTCCAGCCGTTGCCGGAGCGTGGCTCGCGGTCTTGATAATTTTTTCGTTTGCGGTTTTGTATTTATTTACTTTTCGGACCGCGTTTGCTTCCACCTGGGTGCGGAGCGGAGTGATTGCGTCACAGGCAGGGGATTATAAAGGTTCGGCCGCAGCATTTGAAAAAGGCATGGCTATCTCAAACCAATATCCGGATTTGGTTCCTCTTTACTATAGCCGAGAGATGGCGCAAATTAGCCGCTCAATGCAAATGCCAAGCGATGAGCTCGCTGAGTATCTTGAGCGATCATACGATGCGCTAAAGGCAACTGTGCCGCTTCATCCCATGAATATATATAATTATTATCTCATGAGCTTGATTCAGCTCGAGCTTGGTAAGATTGATCCGACGCACCATGAACAGGCGCTCGCGGACATTGATGAGGCGCTAAGGTATTCTCCCGATCGTCAGCAGTTGCGTTTTGTGCGCGGTAAGGCGCTCTTGAATCTTGGCCGCACCGATGAGGCTGTCCAGTATTATCTGGAGACAGTGAACCTCGATCCCAATGTCACGGAGTCATGGTGGAATTTAGGTATTGCATACTATGAGGCCGAGTGGGAAGATAAAGCACTTGAGGCATTTGAAAAATCGGCATCAATCGGCGGACATCCGGTAAATCTTCCGGAAGTGGCGGCGATGGTTGAACTTAATGCTAAAGCCGGCAATATGCCGAGGGTGATTGAACTTTATAATTTTGCGATTGACAATATTGATGAAAACGATCCGCGGTTATATGCCGGTATTGCGGCGGCATATTTTGAAGTCGGGGAGTATGAGCTCGCGCGGTTGTACGCGAATATTGCCAAACAGTTGGATCCCTCAATATCCGCGGATACGGATGAGTTTCTGAAAATGATTGACGAGAAAGAAGCGAAGGCGGGGCAATAAGATTAAAATTCAAAACCACTTCGACGTAACGTCGGAGTGGTTTTTTGGTTGACGATATTTTTAGCCACCCCCCCCATTTGCATGAGGGCAGGCTCCGGCGGGAATCTTGCTATAAAAATCTTAGCGCCATTTGTCATTCCTGCCTTACTTTTGTCATTCCCGCGAAGGCGGGAATCCAGGTTCAATGTACCGGGGGAATCCTATTATATATTATCGTACAAGTTGTTTTAATATTGGGATTTTTAAGTTCTTGCCTGCCACCTGTCTGGGCAATAATTATCTTTTCTAGCACCACTCTTGTTTGCTTTCAGCAGGACATACTTTTGTAACCAAAAGTATGCAACCTGCCTGCCGGCAGGCAGGAAGGGAGAGGCAGAGAGGGATTTTATTGATGCTCAGTTGTATAACGATCGGGTTTGTTCGATCATTCTTTCAAAGCTGAATTTTTGCGTCAGCGTTTGGCGCGCGTTCTCGGCGTATGACTCGCCGAGATTTTTGTTTTGCAGAATTTTTATAATCGCGGTTGCAAGGGCGGCCGAATCAGCCGGCGGGACGAGCCGGCCGCTTGCGCCGTCCTCAATCATCTCTGGAATGCCGCCGACGCGCGTCGCCACGATCGGAACACCGGCTTGCATGGCCTCAAGAATCACGTAGGGAAGGCCTTCTTTAACCGACGGGAGCGCGAAAACATCAAAAGCTTTTAAATATTTTGAAGCATCGGGCCGGGAGCCGGCAAGCGCAATGTTTTCATCAAGATTTAATTTTTTAATCAGCGATTCAAGTTTTTTTCGAAGCGCGCCATCGCCGATAATCACGAGCTGGGCGTCAGGAATTGCGGCGATGATTTGCGGCCAGGCTTTGACGATATATTCCAGGCCCTTGGTTTCATAAAAATTGGCAATGCAACCGATTACCGGAATCTGGCGCGGTATTTTTAGTTCGTCGCGGGCCTGATCGGATGAAAGAAATTCAATCGGTTTTACGCCGTGATAGATTTGTACAAATTTTTCAGCCGGCGCAATGCGCTCAAGTACCCCGATCTCGGTTTCTAAACGGGAAAGGGTGACAATCTTTGTTTTATGTTTGGCGCTCAGGCGTTCGGCCCATTTATAGAATCTCTTTTTCCAGGTTGGCATGGGTTCATTAAAAACCCAGCCATGTGCGGTATAAATTATTTTCGGAACCGACTGAATATTAGCGGCGATGGAGCCGAGGACGCCGGCTTTGCTGCTATTTAAGTGGATGGTATCGAATTTATTGGCGTATAGATATACGAAGATTTGTATAAAAGCCTGCAAATCTCTTATTGGATTGATGGCACGGATAAGGTGAGGGAAAACACGTGTCTTTATGCCCTGGGCCTCAAGACGGTCAAGGAGCTCGCGGCCATCCTTAATTTCGCTCGCCTCGCTTTCGCTTTGGCGAAGCGGGCCGGACGCGACCGTGATGTCGAATTCGTCCTTGAGGCTTGAGGCCAAATCAAAAATATAGCGCTGGGCGCCGCCCCACGTTGGTTGAGTAATGAGATGCAATAATTTCTTTTTTGGGGAATTTGGTGGCATGAGGGTTGTATTGAGAAATAAGGAAAAAGAGAAAAGAAGAAAAATGTGGTCAAACGGGTGATATACTATTTTTGCTTATTTTCAATATAGAGATCATGAGTTTTGTTAATGTAGTTATTTAGGATAGCCCGTACATAATTGCATTTTTGGATAAATTTGGCACATTCTTCCGGAGGAGCCTGCTTTAGGTCTCGGGCGGCGATGATGTGGTTTTTAAGTTCATCAAGTGAACCTCGGGCTTGCCGGCAATATTGGATATTTTCCAAGAAATGAAATCGACCATAACCTTCGGCGATATTGGCAGGGATTGAGCTTGAACAGCGTTTTATTTGAGAAATGCGATTGTATTTTTCTTCCGGCGGCAAATAGCGGTCCGCGAACCCATAAGCGTCAATCATGAGCTTGTGCGACTCTTGCCAAACGAGCAAGTCCTCAAATGATTTGATAGTTTCGCCCATAGTCTTTTTCTCTATTTCTTTTTTTTGTTTTTTCTCTTGATATAGCCAAAAATTCGTTCTTGACGATTATACTCAATATATATATAATAGTCTAATGTTATATTAATTTCAAGTCAATAAAACAGCTAATTCTACTCAAAATATGGACTATTCTCAACTAAAAGACAAGAGTGTTCTTGTGACCGGCGGGGCCGGGTTCGTGGGTTCACACTTGACGGATCGCTTGCTCCGTGAAGGAGCTAAGGTAATAGTTATTGACGATTTGAGCACGGGCAAACTGGAAAATTTTTCTAGTTTTCGCGAAAATCCGAATTTTAAATTCATTGAAGGCGATGTTTGCGTCTACGAAGAACTCAGGGATGTTTTTTTGATGAATCCGATTGATTATGTTTTTCATTTAGCAGCCGTGGTCGGAGTGAAGCGAGTTCAAGAAAATCCGCTTTTGCCGCTTCGTGATATCGATGGATATAAAAATATTTTGGAGTTGTCGCTCATTAAGGGTGTTAAGAAGATTGTTTTTTCATCGTCATCCGAAGCTTATGGTGAGCCGGTGACTTTGCCGGAGAAAGAGGACGGAGTGCATAATCCGCGTTCGCGCGATACTTACGCATTGACCAAGCTAATTGGTGAGAATATGTTTTTAGGATATAACGATAAGTTTAATCTGCCGGCCACAGCCCTGCGCTTCTTTAATGTTTACGGACCGCGCCAAGAGTCCTCGGCCTATGGATTTGTAACCGGAGTGTTTATCCGTCAGGTTTTGGATGGTAAATCGCCCACAGTTTATGGTGATGGTATGATGACGCGTGATTTTATTTATATTGATGATAATATTGAATCACAAGTTCGGGCGCTTCTTACGGAAAAGACAAATGGTCAGGTTATAAATATTGGAATGGGTCGGCAGACCACGATATTGGATTTGGCGGAAAAGATTATCAAAATTTCGGGCCGTGAAGATCTTCAACCCGTGTTCGTTGAAGGAAAAAGGGCTGATATCCGTTATCGCTGTCCGGATGTAACGCGCATGAAGGAACTTTTGGATTTCTTGCCGCAAGTCGGACTGGACGAAGGATTGCGGCGTACTTATGAGTGGTATAAAAGTATCTATAATAATTCGGCAACATAGATATGCCATTATCCGAAGGAGTCTCATCGGTGACCGGCGAAATATTTGATGAGACTAACGTTGAAAAGGAAAATAAATATCGCTATGACGCCATTATCACGTTGAGTGGCGCAATGAGAAAGCATGAAAAATTCGGATGGCGCACGACGGCCTATTCCGAAGGCGATGCATTCGGCGCCTTAGGTGGCCGGATTAGAGTTATTGCCACGGAGTATCTCTTTAAAAAGGGCGACACGGCAAAGAACGTTTTGACTGTCACTGGAAAGCCTAACTATCTTGAAAGCGAGCCACCGGAGACGCCGGAGGAAAGTGAGTTGATGAAAAAAGAGTTAGTGGGAAGAGGAATACCGGAAGAATCGATTTTTGTTGAAAAAGTTTCCAAAAATACCAAGCAGAATTTTGAAGAACTATTCAGGATAGCAAAGGAAAATTTTTGGAACCATATTTTAATCGTTACGAATGCTTATCATGTTCCGAGATCGGAAGCTTTTTGTAAAAAGTTTCAGAAAGACAATCCAATATATAGCGATGTCGACGTGGATTTCATTTCCGCGGAAGATGTATTAATCGAGCAGGAGCCTCGATGGAAAGAGTTAATTGATAAGGCCTATGCCCATCCGGAAATGATAAAAAGACTGGAGAACGAAATGAAGGGGCTGGAGGCTTTGAAGAGTAGTCAATATAGTTCAATTCAGGAAAAAGTAATTAAGTGATTTTTTATAGAATGAATGGACAAAAAAAAATTGTAATTTTTTCTTGCTTTTACGACCCATTTATCAGCGGTGCGGAGATGTTTGTGAAAGAAGTGGTTGAACGGCTGGCTGGAGAATATGATTTTACAATCATCAGCGCTCGATTAGATAAGAAACTGCCAAAATTTGAACAGCGGGACAAGTTTAAGTACTACCGCGTTGGAATCGGCAGTTCTTTTGATAAATGGCTGTATCCGATTTTTGCTGTAATTTTAGCCAAAAAATTAAAGCCGGACTTGGTTCATGCAGTTATGGAGAGCTATGCCGGCATCGCGTTGTGGCTTTTTTCAATTTTTAATAAAAAAATTACAACAATCCTGACTTTACAAAGCGGCGATCTGGACGATCCGAGCAAGAAAATTCCCGCATTTCTTTGGAAAAGAATTCACTCTACGCCCGATCTTGTAACTGCGATTAGCTCGTCGCTTGCTGAACGCGCGAAGAAATTGAGGACCGATCAGGGCAAGGTTGTAATTATTCCGAATGGGGTTGACCTTGAGCTGGCAAAACAAAGTCAGGCCGAACCGATCCCGGGAAGAATCGTCTGCGTGGCGCGACTCTCCTGGGAAAAAGGATTGGATTATTTAATAAAATCGTTGCCCTCGGTTTTTCAAGAATTTCCCAATGCTCATTTGGTTATGGTTGGGGAGGGAAATAAAAGACAGGAAATTGAGCGGATGATAAAGGAATTGAATTTGGGGAGCAGGGTTACGCTCTTGGGTAAACTGCCGCACGAAGAGACACTTAGGGAGATGGGCAAGGCTCAAATATTTATTTGTCCATCGCTCGCTGAGGGTTTAGGTATTGTCTTTATTGAAGCCCAGGCGTGCGGGGCGCCAGTTATAGGAACGCGAGTCGGCGGAATTCCGGATGTTATTTCCGATAATCAAACCGGGCTTTTAATTGCGCCGCGAGATTCGGAAGCCATCGCTGCGGCCATAAAGCGTCTTCTTAGCGACCAGGAACTGCGCGAACGATTAAGAAATAATGCTTTTCAGGGGTTGGGAAGATTCAACTGGGATAAGGTTGTTCGGCAAGTGAGCGGGGAATATGATAAATATTTAAAATGAAGATATTGATCACAACGGGCATATTTCCACCGGATATTGGCGGGCCAGCAACGTATGTAGAAAATTTATCTGCGGAGCTAAAAAAATTAGGCCATGAGATCGAAATAATTACATATGGCCAGCCAAATGCGGTGGAGGGGATGAGAATCCACGGTGTTTCAAGAAAGCCGTGTGTTTATATTAGATATTTCACCTTTTTTATTAATGTCTTGCGACACGGACGAAAGGCGGATCTCATTTATACATTTGATATATTGAGCGCTGGTTTGCCAACCGCAATTGCCAATGTATATTTAAGAAAAAAAATATTTTTGCGTCTCGGTGGAGATTATCTTTGGGAGAAAGCGGCTGAATCCGGCCAAAGGGTTACGCTATCGGAATATTACGGCAGAAACTTATATACGCGTGGCATGGCCTTTCGTCTTATTAAATTGGTTTTAACACGCAGTTCCCATATTATTTTTTCTACCGATTTTCAGAGAAATATTTATTTGAAAGTATTTCCTTTCATTGAGGCCAAGAGCAGCGTTATTTTAAATCCATTCCCTCAGATTTTAAAAGGGCAGTCATTGAGTTACGCTGAACCGGATAAAATATTTTTATTTGCTGGCAGATTGATAAAATTAAAAAATCTGGCTGATTTAATTAAAATTTTTGTCGAGCTTCGTACCGAGGGAAAAAAGATTTTTTTGAGTGTTTATGGCGATGGTCCCGAAAAAGATAATTTAAAACGAATTGTTCGAGAGAGCCGGTCAGATGAATATATAAAAATATTTGACGGCATTCCGCATCAAGGGGTTATTGAAAGGATAAAATTGGCCTATGCCTGCATCCTGCCTTCGTTTTCGGAAATCAGCCCGAATTTTGGCATGGAATGCATGAAACTCGGGAAACCCCTGATTATTACCAGGGATAATGGTATGGAAGAAATTTTTGAAGGTAGATCCACTTTGACTAATCCAATGGATCGCGAAGAAATAAAAAAAGACATTGCTCGTTTGGCCGAGGAATCTGATTATGAAAGAATTTGTCCAGATATAAAAGAAGGTGAATTAAACCGCACGTGGAAAGATACGGCGACCGATACCCTGAATATAATAAAACGATATGTATTGGCTGAAAGATAAAATAAGTAAATCGACTCTGTTCAACAGAGCGCTGTTATTGCTTCCAGATGCCTGGATTCGGAGGGTTAGGCCGCTTAAAGAAATAATTATTGAGGCCTCGAGTTTTTGTAATTTGCGTTGTCCGTTTTGCATTCAGAGAACGTCAACCAAGCCGAGAGGATTTTTAACCTTGAAACAGCTCGAGGAAATAGAAAGTTATTTGCCCAGGAGCATCAAAAAAATTACTTTGCACTTTTCCGGCGAATCATTCGCCAATCCTGAGTTTCCGGCGATGGTGAAGTATCTCAAAGACCACGGTTATATATTGACAGTTAGTACTAATGGGACCATGCCGGTTGAAAGGTATCGCGAGGCGGTCGGCTATGGAATTGATAATTTGATTTTTGCCATGGACGGAGCATCGGCCGAGACGCAGCAGAAATATCGTGTCAATAGCGATTTTAATAAAATAGTTGGAACCCTGCGGCAGATAGCGGGCATCAAAAACCGCAAGACAAGGATTATTATTCAATTCTTGGTAATGAAGTTCAATGAGCGTGAGATGGGAGCGATTGAGGATTTGGGCCGCAAGCTCGGAGTTGACGCCCTGTGGTTTAAAAGCGCTTCTTTCAATATCGGGTCAACGGCCGAACTTCAGGAAAAGCTTCTAGCAAATGCCTTGGAGTTTCTGCCAACGGATTTAAAAAATAGTCGCTATCGCCTGAAGGAGGGTAGACTCGTGAATATAGATAAGCCAAAGACATGCCCCTGGATTTGGCGCAGTGTGATACTTTGGAACGGTGATGTGGGTGTATGCTGCACCGATCTTGAGGGGAGCATCGTGGTTGGTAATGTTTTTGAAGAAAGAAGTTTTAATAAAATTTGGCAGAGCGATAAATACGCAAAAATCAGAAGAGCAGTCATTGAGCAGGAATTGCCGGTATGCAAAAACTGCAGCATTGCCAATAAGCCGATAATTAAAGCAATTAATTTGAAGCTGAAATGAACATTTTGATAATTGGCACCGATGCAAGAATTTTAAAGTCGGGTAGCGAGACACAGGAGAGATTTAAGAGTTACGCCAATTTTATTGGTAATAAATTTTATATTTTGCTGCCGGCTGGTTGTAGCACGAATATACAATTAACCGACAACGTATTCGTACGATCCGTGGGAGTTAATAATAAATTTTTTGGCTGGTTAAAATTGTGGAGGGAAGCAGCCAGCATTATTAAGCGCAGCAATATTAATGTCGTTTCGGTTCAAGACCCGTTTGCCATCGGGTTAATCGGATATTTCGCTAAAAGAAAATTCGGTTTAGGTTTGAATATTCAACTCCATGGCGATTTTTTTAGTAATCCTCATTGGCGCGGAGAAAATTTTTTGAACAATCTACGATGGTATCTTGGCTTGGGAATTATAAAAAAGGCCGATTCTATCAGAGCGGTTAGTCAGAGAATCAAGCGGGACTTAATCAAGAGAGGGATTAATCAAGAAAAGATAACGGTTCTGCCGATTTGCACACCTTGGAAAAGTCTGGAATTAAAGGAGCCGGATTTTAATCTAAAGGAAAAATATTCACAATTTGATTTTATCGCTCTGGTTATGGGGCGATTGGAGAGGGTAAAAAGAATAGACGTTGCCTTAAAAGCATTTTTAATGTTCTTAAAAAAAAGTCCTAAGAGCGGCTTGCTCATTGTTGGCGAGGGGAGTCAGGAAAAAGAATTAAAAAGATTGGTAGGCGAATTGGGCTTGGGTGAATCGGTGATTTTCATTCCCTGGACCCAGGACGTTGTGAGTTTTTTTAAGGGAGCGGATTGTGTTTTATTGACCTCTGAATACGAAGGATGGAGCAGGGTGGCTATTGAATCCCTGGCTTGCAGCTGCGCAGTTATCATGACCGACGTCGGTTGCGCCGGAGAGGTGGTAAAAAACTATGAGAATGGTATCGTGGTCCCGGTAAATAATATAAGTGCGATTTCTGACGCATTGGTCAAAGTAAAGAATAACCCTGAATTAAAAATGAAGTTTAGTCAAAATGCCAAGAACGCGTTAGAGCGACTTCCGGGCAAGGAGGCGACATTAAAACTTTATAACGAAACATGGGACAAGGCGATAAAAAAATAAATCTGCTAATTATTACTCAGAAGGTTGACAGGGACGATAAAGTGCTTGGATTTTTTCATAACTGGATTATGAAGATTAGCCCATCGTTTGATACTGTTAACGTAGTTTGTCTAGAGTCAGGAAAATATAATTTGCCAAACAATGTGCGAGTTATATCCCTGGAAAAGGAAAAAAGGAAGAGTCGGGTTGGCTATATTATCGAATTTTATAAAAATATTATTTTTCTAATTAGGGATTACGACGTTATTTTTGTCCATATGAATCCGGAATATATTGTTATGGCCGGTATATTGTGGAGAATTTTTAATAAAAAAATTTTTCTATGGCACAATCACAAGATTGGTAATATCATAACTAGGTTTGGCGTCTTATTTTCCAATAACGTATTCTACACTTCACCAAATTCGTTTTGCTCGCGGTATAAAAAAGCAAGGATTATGCCCGTTGGGATCGACACAGATATATTTAAAGGTTTCGATCCATCGGCGAAATATGAAAAATCCGTATTGTTTCTGGGGAGAATATCGCCAGTTAAGAAAGTCGAAATGTTTGTTAACGCTTTGTCTGATCTGCATGGCCAAGGAATTGGCTTTACGGCGAGTATCTATGGCGATCCGACCGATTCCGATGCGGAATATTATCAAAGAGTCAGGGGAGCGGGCAAGGAGCTGGAGGGCGCAGGAATGCTTTCTTTTTATCCTGGCGTGCCATATCGTGAGACATCGAACATTTATAACCAACACGCGCTTTATGTTAATTTTACACAGAGCGGGAGCATGGATAAGACAATTTTTGAAGCCATGGCCTGTGAAATGCCGGTGCTGGTATCAAATAGGGCGCTAAAGGATGTTTTGCCTGAGCCGATGGTTTTTGAGGAGGATGACGTGAATGATTTTAAGAATAAATTGATAAATTTATTGACTATGGATGTAGACAGGCGGGTGGCGTTAGGCAAGGGATTGAGAGAAATTATAATCCGCGAGCATAGTTTGGATTTTTTAATTGAGCGTTTGATGGATAATTTTTATCCAGATAAGAATATTTAATAAAGTTATGCGATCTGACGTCTATAAATTAATTTATACAGCTGAAAAAGATAATTGGTGGTATAGGGTGAGGCGAAGAATTGTAGCTGATATAATCAGTAATTTTTTTTCTGACCATAGTGGTGCATTGAAGATGCTCGATGTCGGTTGTGGCACGGGTATGCTGATGAAGGAGCTCAAAAAATTCGGTGTTTGTTATGGCGTTGATAATAGCCCGTTGGCCGTTAATTTTTGTAAACAAAATTTTTTAGAGAATGTCGATTTGGGAGATATTACGAATATTCAATTTCCAGATAATTTTTTTGATGTTGTGATTTGCCTCGATGTATTAGAACACGTGTCTGATGATAATAAAGCTATTAGTGAATTGAAACGTGTAGTAAAAAAAGAAGGAATAATTATTATTTTTGTTCCTGCTTTTAATTTTTTGTGGGGCTGGGCCGATGAGGCGGGACATCATTTTCGCCGTTATACCTACAATCAAATTTTTGTAAAATTACGGAGTTTGGGTTTGCACGTTGTACGTTCTTCGTATTTTAATACCATTTTATTTTTGCCAATATTATTTTTCCGTTTTTTCGAAAAAGCTTTTTTTTCTGTTAAGAAAATCGAATTTGTCGGCAGCGGCGGCCCCTTATCTCGTATATTATTTTGGGTGTTTTCCCTGGAAGCGTTTGTATTGAAGCGTTTTAATTTTCCATTCGGCGTTTCGTTGATGGCGATATGTAGAAAATAATTTTCATAAAATATGTCAGAGCGTAAAAATGTTGGAATCGTCAATTTATGTGTAATATTGATTTTTTTGTTTATTGCCGCTCTGTCGGTTGTTTATAATTTTTCCCTGCCGTTTAGACTCAATGGCGATGAGATTGCCATTATGGCGTCTAACCGGGCTTTAATGGATAGTTCTTATCCAGGAAATGAATTATTGTCCACGATGACGTATCGATACTACGTTTATCCATATATTATTAATGCGTTGAGTTATTTCTTTGATCCATTTACCAGCCGCAATATACTATTATTTTCTATGGTTTTTTTTACTGGTTATTCGGCGTATATTGCGCTTAGAATATTGGGCATACGGCGTTCAATCGCGATCGTTGTAGCTATAGTAGCCCTTGCCCCGCGCTTTTCGGTCGGGAACGAAATATTCGGAGTTCTCACGAATTATGAAGTTTTGGGACGTTCGACGGCGATGCCATTCTTATGGATAATCGGTGCATTAATTATTAAATTTATTTACGACAATAAGAAAATTTGGCCGTTGTTCTTATTGCTCGGTATAGTCTCTTATATTCATCCGGTAAGCATATTATTTTTTACTTTTCTAGCTCTCGTAATATCTTTATTTCTTTTATTTTGGCGCAATAATTTTTTTGGTGTTTTGAAACAGACCGCATCAGCGTCAGCTGCATTTATTCTTGGTTCATCCTTGCTGTTGTATGAAATAATTTTTCGTTTAGATGCAATAAATTCCAAATTTTTATCTAATGTTGAATACTCAAGCTTAGACTTCTTGGAAGCGATAATTTTTAGGACGCCATGGGATTATCCGCCGGAGAGCCTTATGTGGATACGGCATATGATAATTATTCTTGTTTTCTTTGCGCCATTCGTTGCATATGTTTTGTACCTCTTGAAAAAGAGGTTAATCATAAAAGAATCCTTGGATTATCTTATCGCAAAGTGGTCAATTTTATTTATACTGCTCTCAATATTTTTTAGTGTATTTTTTCCAATACTACAAATAGCGATGATCCATTTGGATGGTCCGTTTATTTTTCAGCAAACTAGTCGATTTTTTAAATTTGTTTACTTTGGTATATTTTTATTAGTGGCTGTTTCACTGGAAGAATTATTTAGACGCAATAGATATTTTTTACAAAAAAAAGTTCGAGTAATTTTCTTATCCGCCCTGCTCATTTTGGGCTTTTTGAGCTCCTCCTTTGGCTTCGAATGGTTTCAATTTTTATTAGGTTATGAGAATTATCAGGAGGAATATATACCCAGGGTATTTCAAAATAAGGTGTTTGAAGACCAGGAAAAGATATATAATATAGTTTGCCAGCAACTTAAAAACGGCGGTGTCGGCGACGGGGATACCGTGATTAGTAATGATTTTAATTTGCGTTATTTCTGCAGGGTTAATATAGTTACTTCCTTTGAAGAGGGATCCGCATATTTAATGTCGGGCAAGAATCAATTGGTAGAATGGCGCAGAGTATTTGAAGAACAAAACAATGCCCTACACGGTGACGATATCGTTAAGTTGATAGATTTTGGTCGTAAATATGGGGCAAATTATGCGCTATTGCGTTCGAACTCAGCGTTAGCCGGAGTGGTGAAAGAAGGGGATCAAGGGGATCTTCCCATATCGCAAAATGAATATTTTGTTTTAATTAAATTTTAATGGGAAATATGCATTTATCGATTGTTATACCAGTCTATAATGAGGAAAAAAATTTATTGGAATTGGTCCGAGAGATCGTGTCCGTAATGGAGAGGAATAGTTATGATTATGAAATAATTCTGGTTGACGATGGGTCGAGCGACAATTCTTTGGCCGTGTTAAAATCACTAGCGGGCGATAATAATAAAATTAAGGTTTTAAGTTTTGCGGTAAATCGCGGACAAACCGCCGCGCTTCAAGCCGGGATTGAATATGCGAGCAGTGATATAATCGTGACCATGGATAGTGATTTAGAAAATGACCCGGCCGATATTCCAAGGCTCTTGGAGCGTATTAATAACGGGTATGACGTTGTTTCCGGGTGGCGTCGCGGGCGTTGGCAAAAGAATAAATTAAGTCGTAGACTGCCCTCCCTCATGGCGAACTGGTTGATTTCAAGAATTACTAATGTTAAGTTGCATGACTATGGATGCACATTGAAGGCATATAGAAAAAAAATATTACACGGGTTTTCCCTCTATGGAGAAATGCATCGGTTTATACCGGCTTATGCCGTACGCCAAGGCGCTAATCTGACAGAAGTGGAGGTAAACTATCGTCCAAGAAAAGCCGGTCGGAGCAATTATGGTTTATCTAGAATTTTTAGAGTTTTACTGGATTTGGTAGTTATAAAATTTTTTGAAAAGTATTTGAATAAGCCGATGCATTTTTTTGGAGGGATGGGGTTTATCGCGCTTTTTGTCGGGATTATGGCCGGCCTATCTGCGATTGTGCTTAAAATTTTTGGATTAAGAAGTTTCGTGGAGACTCCATTGCCGATATTGACTGCTTTATTTATCATTGTCGGCATACAGCTTATCGCCATGGGTGTTTTAGCGGAATTGATCATGCGCACTTATTATGAATCGCGAGGGGAGAAACCGTACGTTTTAAAATCTAAAATTAATTTTTAGACATTTTAAATCCAGTTATGAAAAGTACGAACAAATTAAATTTAGGATGCGGTGCGTCAAAAAAGAGCGATTATATCAATGTTGACATCAATCCGTTAGTTTCACCGGATGTTATCCATGACCTGAACAGTTTGCCTTATCCATTTGAATCGAATAGCTTTGATTTGATTGAGGCTTATCATGTTTTGGAGCATCTCGATAAACCGTTCGAGGTGATGAAAGAGATGCACAGAATTTTAAGAGACGGCGGCATTTTAAAATTGAAAGTGCCGCATTTTTCTCGCGGCTTTACGCACGCTCAACATGCACACGGTTTTGATGTTGCTTTCCCCCTTTACTTTAATGAAAAGTATACTTCATCTGGATATATCGGCGTCGAATTTAGGCTGAAAAGAATGGAACTGCGGTGGATGGCTTTTCCGCATTTATTGCAATATTTGGGTTATGGCGAAATTTCCACGCAACTACTGAAAATAGTAGATAAATTTATTAGCGGTTTAGCTAATTTTAACCAGGTTTTTTGCAGCAGAATATGGTGCTTTTGGGTTGGGGGATTTGATGAGATTTCGTTTGAATTCGTTTGTGTAAAATCACACTCCAAGGAGCTGAATGAAGCTATTGCTAGTCCGGATCAGGGTACGGCAGATGCATTTGCCAAATCGTGGAATCATCTGGTCGCTGGTTCAATATATACATTTAAACAGTTCGAGGATTGGATGCATCCACTGACCAAGAATGATTTTTCTGGAAATAAAATATTAGAGCTCGGCTGCGGCAATGGCAGCCTGATGGTGCATTTAGCAAATTGGCAGCCGCGTGAAATGGTTGGGGTTGACTTAGGTGCTTCCGTCGATTCGGCGAGAAAAAATTTAGAAGATATCAAAAATACAAAATATAGGATTATTCAGGATGATATTTTACAATTCAGCGAAGGTGGGTTCGATGTTGTTTATTGTATTGGCGTTCTCCATCATTTAAAGGAGCCGGAGTTGGGTTTTAATTTTGTAATTAAAAATACTATACCCGGCGGTCGTTTTCATTGCTGGGTTTATGCGGAAGAAGGCAATTGGATAATAATAAACGTCATCGATCGACTTCGTCGCATTGTTTGTCATACACCATGGTGGTTAAATAAATATTTTATCGCTGGCCCATTGGCTATTTTATTTTTTCTTTACTCTAAAATAATCAATATACTTAAAAGTATTTCTTTTGTAAAAAAATTACCATTATATCAATATACCGTTTGGATTTCCGAGGAGAACTTTATTTTTTTTCACCACATTGTTTTTGACCAATTGGTAACGCCAACAACTACATATTTATCAAGGGATCTTATCGAACGATGGTTGAGAAGTAATTCAGAAATTGATTTGAATTCAATTTATATTCAGATGAGAAATGGCAATTCATGGAAATTCGGAGGTCGTAAAAAGAAAATTGTTGAAGCGTGACTTTATTAATTTTTTCAAGATGGCTTTGAATATAATAAATATCTTTAGGAGATATCCGATATTTTTCATCATTGGAGTCAGTTCTTTTTTGTTGAATTTATTATTAACTTTCATTTTTACTGAATCACTGCATTTTTGGTACATGTTATCTTTTGTAATCGCAACTTTTATTACCTGGACTTTTAGTTTTATAATGAATTCATTATTTACATTTTCTGGTCATGGAAAATCAGGTTATGTTGCAAGGTACCTTGGTTATCTCGCGATATATGGCGCAATAGGATTAATTACCTTCACTTTGGTCTATTTGCTAACAACTATTTTAGGTTTTTATTACCTTTTATCCGTTGCCCTGGTCGGATTATTAATGTCCTTTTTTACATTTTTAATTAATAAAAGATTCGTTTTTTGCTTTAAAGAGAATTAAGTATCTATGTGCGGAATTATCGGAGAATATTCATCGAAATTTGATAAGGAAATTTTTTTGAAGAGAAGAGATTCAATGCTCCACCGCGGTCCGGATGCGGCAGGTTTTTTTATATCCGAAGATCAGAGGGTCAAATTAGGACACCGGCGTCTTTCTATCATTGATCTTTCTCAAAGGGCGAGCCAACCCATGAGAATTGGCGCCTATGCGATTGTCTACAATGGTGAAGTATATAATTTTAAAAAATTAAAAAAAGATTTGCCCGGTGACTATTTCTCCGATTCCGATACGGAGGTTGTATTAAGGGCCTATATTAAATATGGACCAGAAGCCTTCAAATTATTCGATGGCATGTTCGCCCTGGCAATTTACGATGAAGTTAAAAATCAATTAATTTTGGCCAGAGATCGAATGGGAATAAAACCACTTTACTATAGTTTTCATGACGGGATATTTCAATTCGCCTCTGAGCTGGCATCGCTCCAGATCAACAAAAAAATTAATTTAAGGGCAGTCAGAAGATTTTTTTATCAAAATTACATTTATGGCAATGAGTCCATAATTGAAAACGTTTTTAAATTGCCACCGGCTAGTTTTGCGATTTTTGATTTGCAGAAAGAGCAAATTAATATTCAGGAATATTGGAAACCGACATTTACAAATAATTATCAAGATCTTAATAATTCAATCGATGCCCTACGGTGCGTGCTCGATGAATCAATCGAACAATCCTTGGTCAGCGATGTGCCATTGGGGGTATTCTTATCCTCCGGCGTTGATTCTAGTTTAATCACCGCCATCGCCAAGGAGCATGTAGGAAACCTGAATACATTTACGGTTGGATTTAATTTCGGTGAGAATTCTTATGACGAATCAAAGAACGCCAGTAAAATCGCAAAGATTATTGGCACTAATCATAATTCGATTTATCTAGAGAAGAGGGAGGTCATAAATGCCATTCCGGATATTTTTGATTATTTTCAGGAGCCTTTTGGTGACAGCAGCGCGATTCCCACATATTTCTTGTGCCATTTTGCAAAAGAGCGAGCGACAGTCTGCTTATCCGGCGACGGCGGGGATGAGTTATTTGGGGGTTACCCTATCTATTATTTGCCTAGAATTAGTCAAATTTATCGCCACCTGCCCATAAAAACATTGGTGGAAAAAATGGTTCATTATTTGCCGTCTTCTTACAGAAAAATGAGCTTTGATTATAAGTTAAAAAGGTTTGTTTATGCGGCCAAGTATCCATTTACAAAATCTCATTTTTATTATAGAATAATGCATAATGCGGATATCCTAGTTGAAGATTTTTTTAACAATGTTTGCGACGATTTTGCAGAGTATTTTAAAGTCGTGGAGGGGGAAGATGTGCTGAATCAGCTATTGTATGTTGATCAGAAAACCGTGCTGGAAGGGGAGTATTTAGTCAAGGTCGATCGAATGAGCATGGCTAATTCTTTAGAGGTACGTGTTCCTTTCTTGAACAACGAAGTAATAAAGTTTAGCAATTCCTTGGCGCCGGGATTAAAAATTCGCGGTATCACCACTAAGTATATTTTAAAAAAGCTTCTAGAGAGGTATTTACCGAAAAAGTTAATTTATACAAAGAAGCAGGGATTCAGCTTTCCGATCGCGGATTGGCTGAAGAATGAATTAAAGGATTTCATGATGGATATTTTAGATAAAAAGAATATTGCGGATATAGCATTTTTAAATGGTAAAGCGATTGAAAAAATGGTTGCGGATCATATGGGGAATAAGAAAGATTATAGTAGAGAGTTGTGGGGTTTGATAAGTTTTGTAAAATTTTACCGTAAAAATAAGCTTGAATTATAAATGTATGGGTTCTGAAGAGAGATTCGGATATCAGTGGGGAAAATTTGATTATTTATTGCCAATTTATGAGAAGCAGTTTCCGGTGGATTATAAAAAAATATGGAAATAAGGACCCAAAAAGCTTGTCGTGGTGTATGCGGATCGGATCTGTACAAAGTTTGGGCGCATGGAAAAGATTTTGAATATCACACATCCGATCAGGAATATTGTTACGTAAAGTGTTTAAAGTGCGGTGTGATATACCTAAATCCCAATCCGACCGTCGGAGAAATTGAAAAGATTTATCCAGCAAATTATTTTCCTTATAAATTTGAAGAGGGGTTAAATTTTATTACAAAGATTGCGCGGAATTTTGTGCAAAGATTGAAGGTTCGTCCTTTGCTTGCTAATCTTTCGGATGATGCTAGAATTCTCGACGGTGGGTGCGGCAACGGAGAATTGCTCAGAATTATTAAGAAACACAGGGGTAGCGGATGGAAATTGTATGGCAATGATATTAATTCTGCAACTGGTGATATATTAAATCGGCATGGTATCGAATTCATTGCAGGAAGATTCGAAGAAATGGGGGGTTATTATGATTATTTTGACGCAATCATTTTGAATCAAACGATTGAGCACCTTCATAATCCACGCGAAATTATTTTAAAGGCCAGGAGGATGCTTAAACGGAACGGCTTGCTTATTATCGAAACCCCAAATTACGATTCTCTAGATGCGAGAATTTTTAGAAAGAGATATTGGGGAGGCTATCATATACCACGACATTGGCATATTTTTAATAAAAATATCCTCGTGGGTTTGTTGAATGAGTGCAATTTCGCTGTTATTGGAATTCAATTTTTGCTGAGCCCGACTTTCTGGATTCAGTCATTGCATCATTATTTCGATGACAAACATAAAAAAATTGCCGGTTGGTTTAATATAAATAATTTATTTTTAACACTATTTTTTTCGTTAATTGATTTTGTTCTCGGGGCTCTATATGCCACCTCCAATATTCGAATAATTGCAATAAATAAATAATTATATGAGTGAAATTTCAATTGTTATCCCATGTTATAACGAAGAAGCGACGGTTGCGAATGTTTTGGATGGACTGGCACGAGTTGCCGAAAAGTGTACATCACATACTTTTGAAATAATTGCCATTGATGATAAGAGCGAGGATGGCACTCTGAAAACATTAGAATCACGATCAGATATAAAGATTATTCGCAATCCATATAATTTAGGTTACGGAGCCTCCTTGAAAAGGGGGATTAAAACCGCAGCCGGCAAGTGGATTTTTATTATCGATGCCGATGGCACTTATCCCGTAGAGAAGCTATCGGATTTTTTTCCGTTCATGGATTCTTATGACATGATTGTCGGTGCAAGAGTGACGAAGGTTAACCATACCGAATTTATTAGACGGGTTCCGAAAAAATTTGTAAATTGGTTTGCGGGATGGCTTGTCAATAGAAAAATACCTGACTTGAATTCGGGGATGAGGCTTTTCAAAAAAGATATCTGTTTTGAGTTTTGGGGATTGTATCCCAGCCGATATTCATTTACGTCAACCATTACTATGGCGTTTTTAAAGAATGATTACTTAGTCAAATTCCTGCCAATCGACTATCACAAAAGGGTGGGCGAGTCTGGTATTAGGCCGTGGAATTTTTTTACTTACATAAATTTAATTTTTAAAATTGCCTTCTATTTTCAACCATTAAAATTTTTAATACCGTTTGGAATTGCATTCTTTACAGTCGGTTTCGCCAAGGGTATATATGATCTTGTAGGCGATAATTTTGTTGGTAATTTCAGCATATTCCTCATGTTAAGCGCCGTGCTCATATTTTTCATTTCTCTAATTGCTGATCTTCTATTTAAACAACGTAAATAAAATGTTAAAATTTTTCAATTCTAAACTTTTTTTTACTATCATACTTGTAGTCATAATTTTTTATTATATTTTTACTAATTATGGTAGTAATCTTGGCGATTTGAGCAGCGATCTTTGGTGTTATCAATTATTGATGATACAAAAAAATGATGGAGTATGGACAGACGTGCCGTCGGCTTATAATCAGGAGGAGCTATATGCAGCGTTCCCGGTTTTTTATTATTTCAATCCAGGCTTGAAGTATGATTTAGTGAGCTATCATCTATTTACTATTCTTATAATTGCCATAACCTATCTTGCGAGCGGATTAATTGCTAAAAAAATATTTAAAAGCTGGTCCCTAGCGGCATTGGTGGGACTTTTGTGCGTAGTACCGCGTAATGTATTCTTTACAAGAATTGGCTTGCTCGATCTTGGGAATTTGCGCGGCAATACATTCGCCTTTCCTTTTTATTTTTTGCTTAGCTACTATTGGATAATTTATGGTTTAAAAAATAATAAATATAATATTTTATTGGCAATATCTGCCGGCATTTTGCTTTACTTATATCCGCCCGTCGGAAGCGTAGTTATCGGTTTATTTATCTTGGGCGCTTTGATTTTTTATGCGAAGCAACATAGGGCATATTTCAAGCCGATAATTATTTTTGCTGTCATTTATTTTATAGTAGCTTTGCCATTTTTGATAAACCATTTTACTAATTCGAGTACCGGCATGATTCCGGCCGAGGAGTATTTGAGCGCCGAGGACGTTGCTTTGCATTCTGAAATTGTTCAATATAGGTTTGAAGCGAACGGTTTTCTCGCGACAGTCGACTTGGCCAGAATTAAACGTTCGATGTGGGATAGTTTTACAATGATCTTAATGTTTTTTTTATCGTTTTTTATCATGCGTATCTACGGGTCCTCATTAGATTCGGAGAAACGGGCAGTTCATAAAATCAGCACCATACTGATGATTATAACCATTTTATTCGTTATCGGTGTTGATGTTACTAATTATTTTTTAATGAAAAATGGAGAGCTGCCATTTTTCGTGGAGCACATTCGGCTAATGAGGGTGTTGGGCTTCATTCTAATCATGCAGTTCGCTCTAGTTGTTTATTTGCTTTATTCTAGGATGAATAAAAAATGGCTGTCCGTAGCATTATCTTTGATCGTTGTGGTTACGCCAATTTATTTTTTTGCGCCCGTTATTAGGCCGGTAGTAAGGGCATTGGTGCCCGAAGGCATAAGAATAAAATATAATTTAGCCCCCGTGGTGGATGAATCGAATACAAATAACTTTAACAATCTTTATGAGGCGGCAATTTGGGCAAAAAGCGCGCTTTCCGTTAGTGAGAACCGGATTTTTGTTTTTGATGACTTTCAAAATGAATTTAAATTCAAAGTATTAAGTAGGCAGAATACTAATCTGACTGAAAAAGAAGGTTCTATTTGGGTTACTTCAAATTTCGAAAATGCTAAAAGATGGTATGAGGAGAGACAGGCATATAATCAGATCGTTGAAAAAGCGGCTGACTTCAAAGAGATTGTAAATTTTGCCGTTAGGCTTGATTGTTCATATATTCTTTTGCCGCGCGGTAAATATATGGATTTATACTATAGTTCGAATTCAGCAGACGGACTGGAGGAAGTTTTCAGTAATAAGGATTATAAAATTTTAAAAATTTGAAATCAATGAAATTTTTATTTCTTACCCCGCGATATCATACAAATTTTTTCTACATGATTGAGGCCCTTCAGTCATTTGGACACGAAGTGGCCATGTTTGTTATGTATCGCGGAAAATCAGAATGCTATGATATTCTAGAACCGCGAGTTGTTGGATATTCGAATATTTTTAAGCTATTTAATAGAATATTCAATAAGCGGGGTGGACGCACAATTAAGAATCGGTTCGAGATACGATATAGCTATCCACCCATATTTTCACTATATCATTTGATAAAGGAATATCGGCCGAACGTTGTGCTGATAAAAAATATTGATAGTCTTTATTCAATCCTTGGCGCGCTTCTAAGTCGGTTCCTGGGTGTTAAAAAAATTATTTTTTTAATTCAAATTGAAAAATTTAGAAAAAAAATCAAGAGTTTCTCGATTTGGCTGGTTGGTTTTTTGTGGAAGGCGTCGGTAATTACTCCATTGAGGGGTAACGACGCTTATGCAAGTAAGAATAAGAATCTTTTTTATATTCCATTTGTTCATGAAGCGCTTGACTTCAACAAGGAGTATTTTATTGGCGGATGGGTTAATATTATCTGCGTAGGTAAATTCCAAGAGCGCAAGAATCAGATTTTATTAGTTAAGGCCGTTGAAAAATTAAAAGATAATTTTAATATTAATCTTACATTAGTCGGCGAAAGGGATGAGAATGAATATACAAATGAATTATTAGAGTACATTAAAGTTAATAATTTATCGGAAATTGTGAAGGTGAAATTTGATATTAATTGGAAGGATGTTTATGAAGAATATAAAGTAAATGATGTATTCATTTTACCGAGCTATGGTGAAGCCGCGGCTTTTTCGATAGTTGAAGCAATGAGTTGCAAACTGGCGGTTATTAGTTCGAGCGAAAATGGAACGAAGGAATATATTGAGAATGGCGTGAATGGTTACATCTTTGAAAGTAAAAATTTGGTCGATTTAATAGATAAGATTCGCCTGACTATTTCGGATCAGCACAACTTAATAAAAATGGGAAATGCCGGCTTTGAATTGATAAAGAATCAGTATAACCCCGATCGGTTTTATAATGATTTAATGAAGATTTTAGGATAAATATGAGGATAGGATTTTCGAAAAAACTTATTGCTTGCCTGGTCTGTCAATCTGATAACGCTCGTCTTGAAATTGGTGGCATGGAAAGCGGCAATGACGAGGCAATATTTAATGGTTTTCTAAAATGCGTTCGTTGTGGGAAAGCATATCAAATTAAAAATGGGATTTTGTTTATATTGCCGGAGCAGACGGTCAATGATGAAAAAATAGGTTCTGAGATAGCCGTTAGAGATGCGCAAGCTGGCGGTTATGACGCTAGATTGTCTGCGAGGCATGATAGGGAAATTCCCTCAACGCTTGCGCAAGTCGGCGACGTATCGGGAAAAAAAATAATTGAGTATGGCTGCGGAACAGGTCGTTTTACAGAGGAATTTGTTGATTATAGTTGTTTATTGGGGGTGGATATCTCGTTTAATTCGCTGGAGATACTTTCGTGCAAATTAAAATCCAATAATGTTGGTTTGGTCTGGGCTGACGTAACGTCGTTTAAAACAGCAAAAGGTTTTTTTGATATTGCTTTCTCTGCCCAAGTCTTAGAGCATTTGCCATCCGATGCGTATCGTAATCAGTTTCTCCAAAACATTAATTTCACCCTTGCGCCGGGCAAGCCGTTGATTTTATCGGCGTATCATCTTGATTTAAGGAGGAGATTAAAGAAATTACCAAAAGAGGGAGTTCATCCTTCGGGTATTTATTATTATTATTTTTCCGCGAAAGATATAATAAATTTATTTAACAAAAATTTTTTTATCGACAATGTTAGTTTCATTGACATAGCGCTTCCGTTTGAACAGAGGATGGGTTTTTTAAAAAAAATTTATCCAACGCTTTTTCGCCTCGCTGAACACTTGCCGATAATCAGAGGTTTTTCACATCTTATATTAATAAAGGCGCATAAGCCGGTAATTTCTAGCCGGATTTGCTATGGTTTATTTGACACTAATTTTTTAAAAAAGTGCTGGCGATGGTTTGAGGATCCGCAAGACATTCCAGGCGTTGGAATGATCAATTTTTTTTCCTATCACAATATTGATAAGCCAGATTTTCATAAACGAGCGGGTTTAACCACGGTAATTGATTTAAGACAGAGCATTGAAACGATTTGGAGCAAGATGAGGAAAAATTATATCTGTAAACAGATTCAAAGAGGGGAAAGAAATGGGATTATCGTAAAAAATGACCTAAATCATAAGGAATTTAGAAGAATTTATAGTATTTTTCGCTCAGAAAAAGGTTTGCCCATCGAAAGAGTCAACCATTATCTAGAAAACGGCTTACTTTTTTCCGCTTATTATAAAAACGAAATGATCGCCGGCGGTATTTTTATCAGCGATACTAGGAATATTCGTGCTTGGGCTCTTTCCTCACTGCGTTTTTCCGATAGCCAGCAGTGCGAGATTGTGGGGCAGGCAAATCGGATGATCGTTTGGGAGGCAATTCGATACGCGAAATTAACGGATCATGAAATTTTTGACTTAGGCGGCATAAGTCCGGATTCAAATCAGAGGGGGCTCAGGTCAATCGCTGAATTCAAGGAAGCATTTGGCGGTGAAAGAAAACAATGTTACTATTATTACAAGGTGTATTCAAGCGTTATCAAATATTGGATGCGAATCAGGGGTTTTAAAAATGTATGAAATTAATAATAACCGTTGATGTTGAGGCGGACAACCAGTGGAAAAGATCTGAGGAAATTACACTTGAAAATATTAAATTTCTGCCTCGCTTCCAGGAGCTTTGCCAAAAATATCGCTTTAAACCGACATATTTTATAACTTATGAGGTTGCGGTAGATAGAGAATCGGTAAATATTCTTAAGCCTTTTCAGGATTCCGGGTCAGCGGAAGTTGGGGCTCATTTGCATCCTTGGACAACACCGCCTTGTGTGAAGGACAGGGAATGGGAAATGCTGAAGCATCGTTTTCCTAATGAGCTTGAAGACGAAGAGCTGTACAAAAAATTATCATCTTTAACAAAGGCGATTGCGGAAAATTTTGGCATAAGTCCAAAGACTCATCGAGCCGGACGCTGGGGTTATGATATTCGGATAATGCGATTTTTGAATAAATTGGGCTATATCGCCGACAGCTCGGTAACCCCAAAGATATCATGGAAGAATAATTCTTCCGGCGGCCACGATAGACGGGGACCGGATTTTCGCGGTTCGTCGCTGATGCCCTCGGTAGTGGACGGGGTATTGGAGGTGCCGATGACAGTTGCGTTTACCTCACCTTTCGTTGGAGAGGCCTCATATATTTCTAGGTCATTTGCTTTATTGCCGGATTCGTTATTGAAAAAAGTATTAAATAAATTATTTTTTAAACAGCGGTGGTTGAGGATATTCTCAAACTCAAGTTTTGATGAAATAAGGTCTGTGCTCGAAGCTTTACTCAGACAAAATTTTCCCGTAGCTGTTTTTATGGTGCATTCAAGCGAGCTGATGATCGGCGGAAGCCCTTATGTGAAAAATGAACAGGAATTGGAACATTTTTATGATTTGTTTGAAAAGATGCTGATTTTTTCAAAGAAAAAAAGTATTATTAGTTCCACATTAAAAGAATATGCTAAAGGATTTATTAAAAAGAGCGTTTAAAAATAAAAATTTATCCCTCTGGATCCTGAGGCGATTATTTTATTTGCACGATTGGGCATTGCATAAAATTGTCACGGTCGCTTCATTGCGAGAGGGGGGGATACATCCAAAGCATCGCCTCACTGAATATCACGATTTTTTTCTAAATAATATCGAGCCATCGCACACCGTCCTTGATATTGGCTGCGGTAATGGTATTTTGACCCGCGAGATTGCCAAAAAGGCCAAAAGAGTCGTGGGGATTGATATGAATAAAACCAGTATTGAGTATGCAAAATCGCACTGCGCGTTGCCAAACGTTGAATATATTGTCGCCGATGCGACACAGTATAGTTTTAATGAAAAATTTGATCGCGTCGTAGTATCTAATGTACTGGAGCATATAGATGATAGGACTTCTCTTTTAAAGCAAATAAAAAATATTTGCGATATCGCTTTAATACGCGTGCCGATGATTAATCGGGATTGGTTAGTGCCGTATAAAAAAGAGCTTGGACTTGAATATCGATTGGATCGGAATCATTTTATTGAATATACTTTTAATGACTTTTCCGAAGAGCTGAATTCAGCCGGAATGTCTATATCGGATTACAAAATAAATTGGGGGGAAATATGGGCCGTGGTGCGGTGTAACTGATATGAAAGAATCTGCAACTAAAAATATATTACTTTTGATAAACGGATTGGGTGTCGGCGGCGCCGAAACTTATTTTATAAAACAGGCTAACTATTTATCGGCGCAGGGATTTAATATTTTTTTTGCTACGATTTTTCGCGCCGAACAGACCTTCGTTTCCAAATTACGAATAAAAAATGAAGTAGTGAGTTTTAATTTTAAGTATTTATTTGACGTTAGATCATTTTATCGAACCCTGCTTTTTGTGAAAACTAACAATATAAAATTTGTTTATTCTACCCTAGATGTGGCGAACGTCGTTGCTAGACTTTTGAAAATTTTTAATCCGAGGCTGAGGGTTTTAATTCGAGAATCGGGGATGGCGGATCGAAAGAGTTTGTTTTTAAGGATAATCGATGTTTTTTTAAATTTTTGTTGCTATAGGATAATCGCCGTTTCAGAAGAAGTAATGAACAGCCTAGTCAAGTATCAGCCATTCTATCGAAACCGGATGATTGTTATTAATAATGGAGTCGAAATTGAAATATCCGAAGGAGCATTGGGGGAATTAAGAAAAGGTAAAAAAATTGACCGGGTAACGTTATTGAATGTGGGCTCGATGAAAAATGAGAACAAGGGCCAGGAACAATTAATTTATTTTTTTAAAAAAATGGTGGATCGGGGTCTGCCTATCGCCAGACTTGTTCTCGTCGGCGAGGGTCAATTGCGGCAGCATTTCGAAAAAATTGCGCTTGATTTAGGGCTGGCAGAAAAAGTTATTTTTACCGGTTTATTGGATAGAGAGGAATTAAAAGAACAGTATCTATTGGCCGATATTTTTATTTTATACTCTAAAAATGAGGGTTGTCCAAATGCCGTACTGGAGGCCATGTCATGTGGATTGCCGGTTATTTCAACTGCCGTAGGGGGAATAAATAAGATAGTGCTTGATAATGTGAATGGGTTTATTATTGAGCGTGGCAATGAAGATCAAATCAGTAATGCTATAAAGAAAATGCTGGATAGTGAAACTAGAAATAAAATGGGGATGGCGGCATTTTCCCATGTCCGTGATAATTTTTCCTTATCACAGCAGACGGATAAACTAATTAAATTATTTAAATTTATATGACATTTTCTGAGCTGAGGGATAAATGTTTCTTGGGCAAGCAGGAAAAAATAAAAAAGAGCGGTATTATATACCGCGCAGAACGCTATCTGGCCTTGTATATAACATTTATTTTGTTAAATATTTTTCCAAAAATTTCGCCCAACTTCGTGTCCGTTTTGAATGTGGCGTTATTGATTATCTCCCTTTTTATTAATTTACTGTTATTTGCCGTAGATCCTTTCTGGATATATTTTATCCAGCTTATTTTGATGAGAATATCATCAATGTTGGATAAGGTAGACGGTGGTATTGCCCGATATCGTGAGCATTATACTCAGAGGGGAATATATTACGAGATATTATTTCATTTCTATTATCCGTTTGCCTTGACTTTTTCTACGGGCGTTTTTCTTTATGTTCTTACGCAGAACATGCTGATATTAATTTCGAGCATTGTTTTTTCCATATTGCTCACTAACTATAAAATGCTAGGTAAGTTGAGGCATCATATCAAATATAAAGTTACTCTTGAAAATCATCAGGATGTCCTCAGGGATTATAATAAAAACCTCTTTACGGGTAAAAAGGTTTTTATGAAATTTCTTAACTATTCGGTAAGTATGATCTACGACTTCGTATGGATATGGTATTTATTGATATTATTGGTTTGCTTGTACGATATTAGATATGGAGTATGGATGTATGGTCTATATATCATTTTTTCGATAGTATATTTGCTATTTCAGATCTTGCTGATATATCCCCGCAACAGTCTTTTTTCTAGAGAGATGATTGATAAGTGATTTGCTTGAATGCTTTTTTAAAGTAATAGCCGTAGATTAACATCATGAGCGCATTTGCCGCCATACCCGCGACGAGTACGCCCCAAAGTTGAAAGAATTTTAATCCGACGACCATCAGTATAATTCTTAGTATTGGACTGAGGATTCTTATGGAATAAAGTTCTTTCTTTTTTATTTTTGCGGTCATTGCGGTAGATAAAATTGTTCTTGGGAAAAATATCAACGAGATAAAGTACACTTGGGAATAGAGGACCGAATCCATGTATTTCGGGAGAAATATTTGGAATAGGGTCGGAGCGGCGAAGATGTAGATGATTACCAAGATTGCGATTATGAGCTCCATTTTTAGAATTTTTTTTGGTAAAAATTTTCTTATATCCTCCTCGTTGGACGCGCTAAGTTTGGGGAAAGCGAGGACTTTAATATTTTCGAGGAAACTTTTTGCCTGGCTATGCGGGACAACGGCAAAAGAGTAAATAGCCACCTCTAACGGTCCCATTGCGTTGAATATGAGTATCCTGTCGAGATGTCCGGCGATCGTTTTGATTACATCCATTATGCTCAAATGAATGCCATATTCAACGGTATTATCAGCCTCATTGTTGTTTAGGTATTTTTTTACGTACAAAGAAAATATTAATTGCAGGATCGTATAAGATAAGAAATACGACGTTAAAATTAGCGCTAAACTATCCGTGAAAAATAAAGTTAAGATTATTGACAACGTTGCAATAATATTTGAACTCGCATATAGAATAGTATAGAGTTTAAATCTTTTCTGGCCGTTCAGTACAGACAAATAGAGTTCGGATGATTTATTGAAAGGGATAATGGATGCAATAATAAAGAAACAAAAGGCAATTTCATTATTTTGGCAATAAAAATAATATATTCCGACTATTAAGCAAGCTATAGTGGCAATCAGTGAAAATTTAAACTTTGTCTTAATTGCCTTCAGGTAGGATCCGGAAAAATTATTCGCTATCGATCTTATCAAAGAGGTATTTATTCCCGGAAGAGTAAAGAGCGAAATGATGCCGATTGCGGAAAGAATATATCTATAGGTGCCATAAGATTCTCTTTCCAGCAAATTGGCAAAAGCGATTGCTAAAATTAGAGATGACAGCGAAGTAAGGATTTGCCCGGAAGTAAGCCAAAAGCCGCCCTTAATTAAATAATTAATGTCGGTTTTGAAAAATTTTTCAGCGATTTTTATTAATTTGATTTCCATGGGTCTTTATGAATATTCAATATTTTATCCGAATTAGCCGCCCTTGTCAAAAGATTCAGTCTATGCTACAATAATTTAAATAAATAAAGATCGGTAATATGAATTATAAAAAAGTTTTAGTCACTGGCGGCGCGGGATTTATCGGCCATAATTTGGTAAAAGAATTAATCAGCCGCGGCTACGCCGTGAAGATTATTGATAATTTGTCTACCGGTAAAAAAGAAAATTTGCATCCGGATGCGGAATTTGTGTTTGCCGATATAACTAAACTTGATGAGATAAAGCCGCACTTTACTGGCGTTGAGGGGGTTTTTCACGTCGCGGCTCTTCCGAGGGTGCCGCTTTCAATCGAGAAGCCGCAGGAGACGCACGAAGCAAATGTTGGTGGAACATTGAACGTGTTAATCGCGGCCCGTGATGCGGGTGTCAAGAAGTTAGTTTATTCCGCCTCGTCATCGGCTTATGGCGAGCAGGAGACATTGCCGCTCCACGAAGGACTGCCGGCTCAACCGATGCATCCATATGGCCTTCAGAAATACATTGGTGAGCTGTACGCGAAAATTTTTGCCAATATCTACAAACTACCTACGGTTTCTTTACGTTATTTTAATGTCTATGGCCAGGGCATGGCGGATAAGGGGGCCTATGTGACGGTAATGAGTATTTTTAAGCAGCTCTATGACGCCGGTAAACCCTTGACCATAATCGGCGACGGTGAGCAGACGCGCGATTTTACGCATATAAACGATGTGGTTAACGCCAATATTCTAGCGCTTGAATCCATGAAGGTGGGGAAAGGCGAAGTGATAAATATCGGTGCCGAAGATAACCATTCGGTCAATGAAATCGCGGCCATGTTCGGCGGGGAAAAAGTATTTTTGCCGCCGCGCATTGAGGCCAAGCATACGCGGGCGGACATCCGGCGCGCCAAAGAACTTCTTGGCTGGGAGCCGCAGGTAAAGTTCATCGACGGGATGAAAGATTTGTTTGAACGGTGGGGATTGGAAAATAAATAGTGTAAAAAAATAGGTGTCTGCAAACACCTATTTTTTGTTATTTTTTTATTGCCCCTTCCTGCTTATTACAATCCCGGCGGTCTTTAAAAGTATTTTAAAGTCCAAGAGGAGTGACCGGTTCTTGATATAGTATAAATCGTATTGTAGTTTTTTCAAATTTTCCTCGTAGCTCGCGGCGTATTCATAATTGATTTGCGCCCAACCGGTGAGTCCGGGCCGGGTTAAGTGGCGGAGAGCGTAGAACGGCATCATGCGTTCCAAATCAGCTACAAATTCCGGGCGTTCCGGCCGCGGGCCAATGAAGCTCATGTCGGTCTTGAGGACATTGATAATCTGCGGCAGTTCGTCCAGCCGGGTTTTGCGGAGCAAGCGGCCGACGCGGGTAATGCGTGCATCGTTGCGCTTAGCCCAGAGCGCGCCCTGGAGCTCGGCATCGCGGTACATGGTGCGGTATTTGATGATTTTGAAAATTTTGCCTCGGCGGCCGACGCGGTTCTGGGTGTAAAAAATTGGCCAGCCGCTGTCGATCAGTGTCGCGGCCGCGATAATCGGTAGGGTGGCGAGGAAAAATGCGCCAAAGGCGATTGAGAGGGCGATATCGGCGATGGCCTTTGCCGAGTCGTGGAATTTTTTGTCCATTTCTTTGATATTTTCCAAAAACCAGTATTCTGAAAGCAAATCGGCCGGCAGGCGCTGGGTGACGATTTCATAAAATTTCGGCAAATTCACGACTGCGATTGAATGGGCAAAGATACAGTCGTAGAGTTCTCTTCCGAGACGCGGGTGCTCTTCCGGGGAGAGGCCGAGCACGATGGTGCTGATTTTTTCCTGGTTAATGATTTCGGAAAGCGGGGTGGTGTTTTTATAAAAACTGACGTTGTCGCGGCGGTATTCTTTAATCTCCTGCGGGTCGACAACGGCAACGACCTTCCAGTCGTGATAGGCGCCTCGTGCGAGGTCGGGCATGATGTCTTGAAATTTTTTCTGTGAACCAATAAAGAGCACGCGGTTCGCGAAAATTGAATGTGAAGCCGCGAGGTTGAAAATCGCGCGCCAAAAGTAGGCGAGAATCGCAAAAACTGCGATGTTGATAATAAGGTTGGTTTTTGGCGCAATAGCGACGGCGGGATTGAGGTAGAAGAAGGCGACCGCGATCAGGGCGTTGATTGCCAGAGCCTGGAAGAAGCGTCGGCGGAAATCCACGGTGTTTCGCGCGGTGTTCAGGTTATAAAGGTCGCTTATAAAAAATACCACAATCCAGGCAAGGTAAATTGCGGTGAACGGGACGAGATGGCTCTGCCAGGCTTCAAGATTCAGGCCGTCGCGGTAGCGTAAAAGCAGGGTAAGATAAAGCGAAGAATAGGCGGCCGCGAGGTCGCCGAGCACGAGCAGGGCTTTCTTTACTTTGACAATGGTGTCGGTCATAGGAGATAATATATGTGCTTGTGGGCATATATTAACTAATATTAGATAAAATTTCAAGAGTATGGAAGATAATCTCAAATCTCAAATCTCAAATCTCAAAAATATATCTCAAAAATCAAATCTTTTTCAAACCATCAAACAGCTGTGGCGGTTCACGATCGTGGGGACCGGGGCGACCGGCGTTGATTTTGGGACGTATCTATTGCTCACAAAAATTTTCGGCATACATTATCTTTTGGCGAATTTTGTGAGCATGACGCTCGGCGCGATCGTGGGTTATTGGTTTAACAAGACTTATACTTTCGGCGATACGGATAAGCGCGTGGTCAGGCAGTATGCGGTTTATTGGATTAACGCGCTTGTGGTTTTTTTGATCGGCGAAGGCCTGCTGTTTGTCACGGTGCATTACCTCGGAATCTGGGACGTGGCGGCAAAATTTGTGGTGTATGCCATTCTCTATTTTATTAATTTCTTTTTTCAGAAAATATTCATTTTTAAGAGAACAATAAAACAATAGAACAATGGAACAAAGCGGGCTTTAATCGGCTCGTTTTATTATTATTCTCGCTCCTTGCCAAAAAGCGTGATTTCGTCTAAAATATACATATAAACTTGATAAAATAAATACAAAAATTATGCCAATTTCGCCCATATTTGAGAAGAAAAATGTGCTTGTCACCGGCGGGGCCGGATTTATCGGTTCACACCTCTGCGAGTCGCTTTTGGATGAAGCCAAGGTTATTTGTATTGATAATTTTGTGACGAGCTCGGAATCAAACATTGACCGGTTGATGCAGAATCCGGATTTTGAATTTCTGCGGCTGGATACCAACGAACCGTTTGATCTGGAATCATTTCCCGAGCTTGAGAGGTTCAAATTGCGTTTTCAGGGAATTCAGGAAGTTTATCATCTGGCCTGTCCGACATCGGCGAAACGATTTGATGAATTTAAGCTGCAGACCGCGCTTTCCAACTCGGTCGGAACAAGGCACGCCCTGGATATCGCGGTGAAGTACAAAGCAAAATTTCTCTTTACATCCAGTTCGGTAATTTATGGAGGGCGCAAAGAAGAGCATCTTTCTTTTCGGGAAGATGAAATCGGCGGGGTTTCAACCATTTCGCCTCGCGCCTGTTATGATGAGGGAAAGCGCTTCGCTGAAGCAATGGTCGCGACTTATAGTCAAGTTTTTGGGATCGACGCGAAAATTGCGCGTATCTTCCGCACCTACGGGCCGCGCATGAAACTTTTTGACGGCCAGATGATACCGGATTTTATCACCGACGCGCTTGACGGCAAAGAACTGGTTATTTACGGCGATGAAAGTTTTAAAACAAGCCTGTGTTTTGTCTCGGATATTGTTGACGGGCTGAAGCGCCTGATGCAGGCGCCGGCGGATATCGGGCCCGTGAATCTCGGATCGGACCAGGATTTCCTGCTCGCCGACGTGGCAAAGAAAATAATCGCCATGGTGAATTCATCCTCGGAAATCAAACATGAACCCCCGCTTCTTTTCATGACCGAACTTGGGCTTCCGGATATCACCAAAGCCAAAGAGAGGCTAGACTGGATTCCGCTCGTGCGGCTTGAGGAGGGCCTTCAAAAGACGATTGATTTTTCAAGGGTGCAGAAGGGGTTGGTTGGGATTTAGAACTGTCATTCCCGCGAAGGCGGGAATCCACAACCAATTAATCTCGGGGCTACTTATTTATGCTATGTCCGATTATCGGCAGTTCTATATTTGCATCCTCCAATAAGTGGAAAGGGTCTAAAAGATTAAATTCATTGAAGACTGCAATCCGCTTTGGAGTGATTTGTGTGACAGTTTATAAATCGAATCCGCAAGGTATACTGTTTCTGGATTCCCGCCTTCGCGGGAATGACGATAATATTGATGCGAAAGTAGTTTTATGAAAATAGTAGCAGTAATACCAGCTTACAACGAGGAGGCTTCTATCACGAAAGTCATAGAAGATATAAAGCCGCATATTGATGCCGCCGTAGTTGTTGATGACGGTTCAACCGACGCGACGGCTGAAGTCGCAAGAACGGCCGGAGCGGTGGTACTGCGTCACGTGATTAACCGTGGACAGGGGGCGGCTCTTGCCACGGGTACCGAATTCACTCTCCGGAGCCTGGGCGCGGATATTATCGTGCATTATGATGCTGACGGCCAGCATCTGGCCGAAGAGATTGACGAGATGGTGAAGCCGATTATTCTTGGCGGGGCGGATGTGGCGCTGGGCTCGCGGTTTTTGGGAAAAAAATCCAATGTGCCGGCTTTGCGCCAGCTCGTGCTTATGGGTGGTATAATTTTTACCCGTTTGACTTCCGGGCTTAGGGTCACAGACACGCATAACGGATTCCGCGCATTGAGCCGTGAGGCGGCCGAGAAGATTAAAATTACCCAGGACAGAATGGCTCACGCTTCGGAAATTCTTGACGAAATCGGAAGGAACAAATTAAGATATGTCGAAGTGCCGGTAACGGTTAAATACACGCCGGAAAGCCTGGCGAAAGGACAGAGATCGCTCGGCTCGTTAAAAATAGTCTGGGATTATTTATTAAATAAATTTTTGTGATAATTCAAGCGGTTATTATATTATTTGCGGCGATTGCGGCCTGGAGAGCGTTCCGCAAGTACCGATCAAAAGACATTACCGCCGGATGGCTCGCGGTTTGGCTTTTGTTTTGGATTGCGGTCAGCGCGGCGGCGGTAATCCCAAAGAAAACCGACGTGGCGGCGGCCTGGTTCGGAGTCGAGCGCGGCGCGGATCTTGCGACATATCTTTCAATCGTGCTGTTATTTTATCTCGCGTTCAGAATATTCATTAAAATTCAGTCAATCGAAAAAAATATCACAAAAATTACCCGCGAAATCGCGGTGGGAGAGAAGAGTGAAGATGCAAAAAAGCATGAATAATCAGGATGTAAAACGAGTGGCAATTATCGCCGTGCTCTGGAAGGCGCGGCGTTTTTTAGATGCCTGGATTGAATCGCTCGCGCTCTTGGATTATCCGCGGGAGGCGGTTGAGCTTGTTATTGTTGACAATGCGTCAACCGACGGGTCGCGCGAGCGCATTCTGGAGATAATGCAGTCGCCGCCCCAGGGGCTGCCGAAGATTCACTTTATGCCCATGAACACGAATCTCGGCTTTGCCGGCGGAAACAACCGCGCGATTGAGTATGCAATGGCCCTGCCTACCGGCAGGCAGGTGCAGGGTTTTGATTATGTTTATTTAATAAATTACGATACGCGGGTTGAGCCGGATTTTTTGCGCCATGCCGTCGATGCGGCGGAATCAAATCAGAAAATCGGTTCGGTGCAGTCTCTGCTCGCGCTCTGGCCCGAGCGCGGACTCATTAATTCGTCGGGCAACATGATTCATTATCTGGGATTCGGATTTTGCGGCGGTTCGCGCGCGGCGCGGAGCGAACGCGATTTTATCGGGCTTCCGGAAATTGCTTACGGCTCCGGAGCCGGGGTTTTATACAAGATCGGCGCCTTGCGCGATGCCGGGCTTTTTGATGAAAAACTTTTTGCGTATCACGAAGACCTGGATCTGGGCTGGCGGCTCCGGCTTGGCGGGTTCGTGAACGTGCTCGCGCCGCGGTCGGTTGTGTATCACGAATATGAATTCAGCCGGAGTATTTCAAAATATTACTGGATGGAGCGAAATCGTTTTATTTTATATTTTTGCGATTATAAATTTCTGACCCAGCTCGTGTTTCTGCCGGCCTTTCTCGCGATGGAGCTCGGGCAGTTTATTTTTTCCATCAAGTCCGGCTGGTGGCGCGAGAAGCTTAAGGCATATCTTTGGATGATCGCGCCGTGGCACTGGCCGTATCTCTTCGTCAAGCACGCGAGAATCGCGCGCGCGAGAAGTATCGGGGATAAAGAAGTGCTTCGTCATTTCACAGGGAAGATTGAGTATCAGGAAATTAATAATTGGGCGCTTAAAATCGCTAATCCGTTGTTTAATCTTTATTTTTTAATTGCACGACTAATTATATTTTGGTAGGTTTGTTTTGTAGTTAAAAGTCTAAAGTCTAAAGTTAAAAGTTGAGTTAAAAGTCAAAAAGTTATAGATACATTCAGCTGGAGAGATTGGACTAAAAAATTTTAGACTTGACTTTGGACTTTTGACTTTTAACTTTTGACTAAACCAAACAAGGCATCGAAGCTGATTAATTTATGAGGATAGCGATAATCACATCGACATTTCCTCCTTATCGCGGCGGTATGGGCAACGTGGCATACGCGCACGCGCGCGAGCTCGCGCGTCTCGGCGACGAGGTGACGGTGTTTTGCCCGACGCCCCGGGGAGCCGAGCGGCTGAAGTTTGATTTTAACGTAATTTATCTTAAGCCGGTCATCCGCTACGGCAATGCCGCCTGGGTGCCGCATCTTGCGGACATGCTGGACGGATTTGATGTCGTTCATTTGCACTATCCGTTTTTTGGCGGAGCGGAAGCGGCTCTTTTTTGGAAAAAGAACAAAAGAACAAAAGAACAAAAGAACAAACTGGTTGTTACGTATCATATGGATACGGTAGGAAGGGGAGCAATAGGGTTGTTTTTCAGATTATACCGGCGGTTATTTTTGCGGCGGATTCTCGCGGCCGCGGATAAGGTTTTTGTATCCACGCTTGATTACGCCCAGGCCGGGGATCTGGCGAAATTCGTGGCTCAGGATCCGGAAAAATTCGTGGTTTCAAATCTCGGGGTGGACGAGAAATTTTTTTCGCCCGGCCACCGGCTGGAGACGCTCGCCGTAAAATATAATATTCTAGCCAGCGATTTTGTCCTGCTCTTTGTCGGCGGATTGGACCGCGCGCATTATTTCAAGGGACTGGATAAATTGATTGAGGCAGTAAAGACAGTCAAAGATAAAAAGATTAAATTGCTTGTCGTGGGAGACGGCGACCGCCGGCCGGAGTTTGAGCAGATCGTCGCCTCCGCCGGCCTGGGGGAGCGCGTATTTTTTGCCGGGGGAGTGGATGACCGCGAATTGCCGCAATATTATAATTTGGCCGACGCGCTCACATTTCCTTCGGTTGATAAATCCGAAGCCTACGGGCTCGTGGCGCTCGAAGCCGGCGCCTGCGGAAAACCGGTGATCGCGAGCAGTCTTCCGGGCGTGCGCTATGTGGTGCAGGACGGCAGAACCGGCGCGCTGGTGGCGCCGAAGGATGTTAACGGCCTTGCCAAGGCGATTAACGATATGGCCGCGGATCCGGAGAGTGTAAAAGAAATGGGGGAGCGGGCGCGCGAGAGGATTGAGGCGGAATTTACCTGGCCGGTAATCGTCGGGAAGATGCGTGGGCAATATTTTAAATTATGAAGATTCTGATTGTCTCAAATTTGTATCCGCCCGAGGCGCGGGGCGGAGCCGAGCGGGTGGCTGAACTCCAGGCGCGCGGGTTTCGCGATGCCGGGCACGAGGTGGCGGTGCTCTCGAGCGGTCCGCGCGGTTTTGCCTGCGACAAGGCGGATGGCATTAAAATTTGCCGCTTTTTTCCGCTTAATATTTTTTGGTATAAAAATATCGGAGAGCACGGTTTTGCGGCGCGCGCGATCTGGCACGCGCTGGACGCCATGAGCCTTGCGGGTTTGGGCATGATGCGGCGCGCGATTAGGGAAGAAGTGCCGGATCTTATCGTAAGCCATAATCTTAGGGGCCTGGGCATGCTCGGAGTTTTGGCGCTCAAGGCAGAGAGCGAGCGCTGGGTGCACGTGGCACACGACATTCAGCTTTCTGCGCCGAACGGACTCATGCTCTGGGGGGAAGAAGCAAAGGCGGAGCGTTCGTTCGTGCGGAAGATCTGGGAAGCGTACTCGCGCCGGCTTTTTGGTTCGCCGCGGCTCATTGTTTCGCCGTCGCGCTGGCTCGCGGAATTTTATAAAAATAAGGGATTTTTTAAAGACTCGCGCGTTGAGGTTTTGCCGAATCCCGCGCCCCTGGCAGGGATGGCGGAAAAAATATTGCACCCCGGGCTTAATCTGCTGTATCTCGGCCAGATTGAGAAACACAAGGGCGCGCGGTGGCTGGTTGAAACCCTTAAGGATCTGCCCGGCGATTGGCATCTTGCGGTTGCGGGTGGTGGTTCGGATCTTGGAGAAATAAAAAAAATCGCCGCGGGCGATGCGCGAATAAATATTTTAGGTCCGCGGCCGCGTGAAGAGATTGGACGACTTTTTTCCGGGGCGGATCTCGCCATCGTGCCGTCATTTTGCTACGAGAATTCGCCGGCCGTAATCTCCGAGAGCCTGGCTGCCGGAGTGCCGGTGCTTGTATCGCGCATTGGCGGAGCCGGGGAGCTCGTGCGCCAAGGGGAGAACGGGTGGACTTTTACGCCGGGGGCGAAAGACGAGCTGCTTGCGAAAATTAAGCCGTTCATAGCGGATCCGGCGCGGCTTGCGGGCATGAGCGAGGCCTGTCGGAAGACGGTGGCGGAATATGGACTGGAAAATTATATCAGCAAATTGCTGGAGTTGGTAAAATAAAAAAAGTACGGGTTGCATATAGACGACTCGTACTTTTTTATTTTTTATATTTGAAAATATAAATTTTCCCTTCGTCAATCTCCTGCCACGAGCCGGCCTGGAGTTTAGCATCTTCAATTATTTTTTCCGAATTCCACCAATAATCGTTGATGATAAAATATCCGTAATTTACTCCGACCAAGTCCATTGCCTGGCGCATGGTTACGGCCGAGGGTGATTCATATGACATTTTGAGATAATACTGGTAGAGTTCGCCGCCGGTCGGGATGGGATAGTAGAATTTGTCGCCAAAATATTTTTTAAATCCAAATTCATGCAAAGCGGCGGCGGCCACAGTTTGATTCGCGAGCGCGATGAACTCATCATTCGGTGCGTCGCGTTCAACCCATTGCACGGCGGCCAAATCGCTTTTTGAAACATTAATGCCCTTTGAGATTTCCAGGGCGTCTTGCCGCGGGTAGGAGAGATAGAGGGAGGCGCTAAGGCAGGCGGCGAGAAAGAGAATAATAACCGCGCGTACGGCCCACGGTCCGCGCCAGGCCCGGCCAACCCAGGCGATTACGCCGAGAATGAAAAACGGATATAGAAAAAATTGCGCGAGCGCAAGCACGCGCTCGGCATAGGCGCCGCGCTCGTAGGAAATAAGAAAAGAAAATTCAACCGCATTTTGTAAGAAAAAATAGTTGACCAGCAGTATGGCAAACATCACGAGCGCGAGCCACCAGTACGGAATTTTTTTGCGGGCGATAAAAATAATGGCAAGTATGGCAAGGAGCGGAATAATCCAGGCGAGATTGTATCCGTAGATGTAGATAAAATCCAAAATACTTGAAAAGTGGCTCGCGGTATAAAACGCCGGCAATTGGAGATTACTAAAGAGTACGGCCGGACTTTGGAGGATCGCGGTAGTGGCTTCAACCGCCGTGCCGGAGAGCAGGGAATTCAAAATAAAAAGCAGGGGTAGGGCAATGGCGCCTAAACCCGCGGCCGCGGCAACGAGCGGAATCCGGATTTTTGATTTTTTAATTTTAATTATTACAATCAGGGTGAGATAGATGGCGGTCGGAATGCCGGAAAGCGGATGGATGAACACGGTCGCGGCCGCAAGAACAACGAGAAGTATGAGCGGCGGGGTTTTGGAACGGAGATGGGCGAGCGAAAGAAAAATGATTATCAGGGTAAAAAGATTGGCGAGCCCCTGCGGCGTGGTCGCGATCATTGAGGAGAGGGGAATGAGAAGGATGAGGAGCGCGGCGAGCCGGCTTTTGCTTTCCGCGAGACCGAATCCCCGACGCAGGCCGGTATAGACCGCGGCCGGCAGCGCGGCGGCTGCGAGGATGGGCAGGAGAAGCTTATCGAGCAGATTGATGCCGAGATGGGTAAAGTAATTTAAAAACACAACCCATGAATATTGGCCGATGTAATAGAACGGCTTTGGAGTGATAGTGCCGTGTTCGGCTAGGTATTTTTCCGTGGCCTGATGGATGAACGGGTCAAAGCCGTAGCCGATTTTGTAAATAAAAAGATTGATGCCCAGAAACAGGAACGTCAGAGCGCCGGCAGTAAGCCAGGCGAATTTTGTTGATTTGGATTTCGCGAGAAAGATAAGAGCGGCGGCAGTGGCGAGATAAAAAAGAATAAAAAAGTTTTTCGGAACAACGGTCCATGGCGAGCGGATTGCTTCCAGCGTGCCGGAATCCCAGAGCAGGTCGGCGGTCTTGAGGACGATGGCGGTGATGATAATAAAAAGCGCGGCCAAAAGAATTTTTACAAGAATAGAATTTTTCTTTTCTTCGTCATTGATCATGATCGGCGTTGGCAGAGAAAAGAATCCGGCAACCGCGGGCGGAAGCCAGGCGAGGGAGAGGGCCAAGGGATTCATGGACCAGAAATAATAAAAAATCGCGACCGCGATCGCAATCATTGAAAAAACAAACATTGCGCCCCAAAGCACCTGTTCGGCGCGGCGCCAGTTCGGAAGGAGGCGCGCGCCGATAACCAGCCCGATCAGACCGAGCCCGGCGGCAAATATCAGGAGTCCGAAGAGCGGGCTGGGCCACAATAGCTGGAAGACGGCCTCCAGTACTATCAGGATGGCAATTGTAATGAGATAGGTTGTGCGGGTGACGAGCATATTAGCTTGTAGCTTGTAGCTTGTAGGATCTTAATAGGTCGCGTCCTACAAGCTACAAGCTACTTCCTACAAGCTATTTTAACATATCAACCCCTCTCTTGACAGGGTCGGGGCTTATATATATAATACAGCCACAATTAAATTAATTAATCTCTCATGTTTTGGGCGAGTAAGTTAAGATCCTGCCCCACGGGGCCCCTTAGCGAGTCCGAGACAGCGGTAAAAAGGAATATTTTTTTAATATGCCAAAACTACCAACAATATTGGAGATGCTTGAAGCCGGCGTGCATTTTGGGCACCAGACCGGCCGATGGCATCCCAAAGCCGAACCGTACATTTTCGGCGCGAGAAATAATGTACACATCATCAATCTGGAGGAAACGCAGAAATACCTGGAGAAGGCTCTGGATTTCGTGCGCCAAACCGTGGCGCGCGGCGGAGTCGTGCTATTTCTCGGCACGAAGCGCCAGGCCAAGGATATCGTGAAGCGCTACGCCATTGAATGCGGGGCGCCGTATCTTACCGAGCGGTGGCTCGGCGGAATGCTTACGAATTTTAGTGAGATTCTCATATTGCTCCGGAAGTTCCGTGATCTGCAGAAGCGCCAGGAAAAAGGCGAACTTAAGAAATATACAAAAAAGGAGCAATTGGTTTTCGCGCGCGAGATTGAAACATTGCGCCAGAGAATCGGCGGTATCCAGGAACTCAATAAAATTCCGGATGCGATTTTCGTGGTTGATCTGAAATACGAAAAAACCGCGCGCGCCGAATCCGATAACCGCGGCGTCAAACTGGTTGCGCTCTGTGACACGAATATTGATCCAACCGGCGTTGCTTATTGCATACCGGCAAATGATGACGCGGTTAAATCAATTGAGCTCATGACCCGGTATGTTGCCGAGGCGGTGAAAGAGGGGCGGGAAGAGGCAAAGCGGGGTGCGGCTCCGGAGAGTAAAAAATAAGCACTAATAAAAATAAAAAATATGGAAACACAAGAAGTGGTAAAATTGCGTACAATTACTGGCGCGGGCATGCTTGATTGCAAGAAGGCGCTGGATGAAGCCGCTGGCGATATCGACGAAGCGGTGAAAATTTTAAAGAAAAAAGGCCAGATCAAGGCGGCGAAAAAGAGCGCCGAAAGGGTGACGAAGGAAGGAATAGTGCACGCTTATACACATGCAAACGGCAAGGTCGGAGCCATGATTGAGATTCTTTGCGAAACCGATTTCGTTGCCCGTAACGAAATATTCAAAGAACTGGCGCATGACATTGCCATGCAGGTTGCGGCAACCGAGCCGCTGTATCTCAAGCCCGAAAATATTCCCGCGGAGATTCTGGAAAAACAGAAGGAGATGTACCGCGAAGAACTCGTGGCCGAAGGAAAACCCGAAGCAATCATGGATAAAATTATGGAGGGCAAGCTTGCCAAGTATTACAGCGAGGTTTGCCTTATGAACCAGGTATTTATAAAGGACGAAGATAAGACGATTGCGGACTTGATCAATGACCGGATCGTGACGCTTGGGGAGAAAGTGGAAATTCGTCGATTTTGTCGGATTTCGATATAGATAATAGATAAATACGAAATAAATAAACACCGCCATTGCGTATATGCGATAGCGGTGTTTTATGATAAAATATATGCATTATGAAAGGATCGGAACGAGCCGGAGTGATATTCATCGTCGTCCTGGCTTTGGCCATGGCGCTGGGTCTTTATTTTTTCCAAAAATCACGCCTTGAGCCGGCCATGGAGACGCTGCCGGCCCCCCTGTCCGTCGAGGCGCCGGTTTCGGAACCATCTGAAGAGCTCGAACCGATTGAATTTGTGAGCTATAAAAATCAGAGTATTTCATTTAAGCATCCGTCCAAATGGTTTGAGGGTCAAGAAGAGGATTTTTTGGTATTCACGAGTTGGGATCCAAATACGACCCCGGAACGGGGGGAGAGAGGTTTGCGGCTCGTGGTGGGTAAAGTGACGACCGATTTAGGGCTCGATGAATACGTGAGCGAATATTTAAATCAGAATATATCATCCGATCCGAGCTATGCACTCATCGCGCGCCATCCGGCGGCGCTCGGCGGTTTGCCGTCGGTGATTATCCAAGCCTCAACCGATTTGGAAGGCGGGTCGGTAATCCAGAGCGCATTTGTCCTGAGGAACGGCGAATTGTGGTCGGTTGATTTAATTAGTCGGGTTTTGAACGAAGATTCTCAAGATATTTTCGATAACGTTTTATATAATTTTTCATTTATTAATAATAACTAAAATATTATGATAAAAGTAGCAATAAACGGTTTCGGTCGGATCGGCCGGACAACATTCAAGGCCGGCTGGGACAAAAAGGGGATAGAGTTCGTGGCGATTAATGATCTTACTGATACCGCGACTCTGGCGCATTTGCTTAAATACGACACGGTTTATCGAAAATGGGGGCATAGGATTTCAAGCACTAAGGATTCGCTCGCGGTTGACGGCAAGAAGGTATGGGCATTCATGGAAAAGGACCCGAGTAAATTACCGTGGGGGAAGCTTGGAGTTGATGTGGTGCTTGAATGCACCGGTTTTTTTCGCTCAAAAGAGCAGGCGGCGATGCATCTTAGCGCGGGTGCGAAGAAGGTAATTATTTCGGCGCCGGCCAAGGGCGAGGGAGTGAATACATACATGCAGGGAGTGAACGCGCATCAATATAAGGGTGAAGATATAATTGATAATGCTTCATGCACCACAAACTGCATCGCTCCAATTGCGGCGATTGTTGAGGCGAAGTGGGGCATCAAGAAGGCGTATATGACCACCATCCACGCAATGACTTCGGACCAGGTGCTGGTGGACGGTCCGCATAATGATTTGCGCCGCGCCCGTACCGCTCCGCAGAATATTATTCCGACCACAACCGGCGCGGCGATCGCGACCGGCAAGGTTATAAAATCGCTCGCGGGCAAGTTTGATGGCATGTCCATTCGCGTGCCGGTTCCGGTGGTTTCACTCGCGGATTTTACTTTCGTCTTGAAGAAAAAAGCAACCGCCGAGGCGGTGAATAGTCATTTGAAAAAAATGGCCGGGGCTCCGCACTACCGCGGCATCATTGACGTGACCGACGAGCCGCTGGTGTCGTCGGATTTTATTGGTAACGATCATTCTTCGATCGTTGATTTAAGCCTGACCGAAGTTGTTGACGGAGATCTTTTAAAGATCATTGCCTGGTATGACAATGAATGGGGATATTCTCACCGGCTCGCGGAAATGGCGCTAGTTGTCGGTAAGGCGATCAGGAAATAAATTATGCGTTGGGAAAATCTGCTATTTGACGGAATAATTTTCTTTTTTTTGATCGCCTCGGGCGCCGGTATTCTCGAGCTCCGCGATCGGGCAAAGAAAAACAAAAGAGCGTTATTTCATTTTTTTGTTTTGTCATTAGCAATTGCGTGGCTCACGGTTTTTTATGGCAGTTTCGTTGAACCGCGTTTTATCGTGACGCGCAACTATGATTATCCGATCAGCAGCGGAAGCGGGGAGAATATGATTAAGGCCGTGGTGCTGGGAGACTTTCATCTCGGTCCATATAATGATGAATATTTGATTGACAATGTCGTGCGTCGCGTAAATCGCGTGCGGCCGGACATTATTTTTTTGGTCGGCGATTTTATTTCTTTTGACAATGGGCAGATTGATAAATTTGCCAAACTTGGAGAGCTCCAGGCGCCGCTCGGCGTGTTCGCGGTTACCGGAAACCATGATTATCAGGGCGGGGGCATTGACGGGGTTGTTGAAAAATTGCAAAAATTAAATATTATATTTTTACGCAATCAGGGTTCAACGATAAAGATCAGCGGTCGGGAATTTTACATCGCCGGAGTGGATGATTACTGGTTTGGCAACATGGATTTAACCCGCGCACTGGTCGGTCAGCGGCCGGGCCAAAGCGTGATTTTACTTGCCCATAATCCGGACGTGGTGCGGTATCTGCCGGCGCCGCTCCGAGTTGATTTGCTGATTTCCGGGCATACGCATGGCGGTCAAATCAGGCTGCCTTATATCGGTTCGGTGGTTGAATTGCCGTCCGATTTGCCGCGGACTTATGCCCGGGGGCTCCTGGAGTGGAAGGGCAAAAATATGTTTGTCACACCAGGACTTGGAGAGATTGGGCCGAGAGCCAGGCTTTTTGATCCGCCGGAAATTTCGGTTTTGAATATCTCTTTCTAGTGATATAATAACAGCATGAAACTCAGAAAAATTACGGACATTAAAGAAATTAGGGGCGAGCTTTTTTTAGTTCGCGTTGATTACAACGTGCCGATTGCGCACAGCCGTATTTTGGATGACACTAAGATTCGGCGTTCGCTTAAGACGATTCGTTATCTTACAGCGCGTGGCGGCGGCGTGGTGCTCGTGTCTCATTTTGGGAGGCCCGAAGGAAAGCGGAACCCAAAATATTCGCTCCGGCCGATCGGAGCACGGCTTTCGAAGCTTTTAAAAAAATCAGTTTATTTCTGCGACGCTCCGATTCCGGGGTCAGAATTTTTTGGCAACGCCTGGGAAACCTGGGACGGCCAGGTGACGCTCCTTGAAAATATTCGTTTTTACGCCGGAGAAGAAGCAAATAGCGCGAACTGGGCGCGGGAACTCGCCCGACCGTTTGATTATTTCGTGAATGACGCCTTTGCCTCCTCGCACCGGGCGCACGCGAGTGTGGCCGCGGTGACAAAGTTTTTACCGAGTTATGCCGGGTTTGATTTGGCGGATGAAGTGGAGAATCTTGAGCGCGCGGTACAGGGTTCGAAGCGTCCGCTTGTTGTGGTTCTTGGCGGCGCGAAAATTTCCACAAAAATTAATTTGATAAAAAAATTTGTTAAAAAAGCGGATTGGCTCATACTCGGGGGCGGACTGGCGAACAGTGCGCTCGCGGCACGCGGATTTAAAATCGGCGCGTCTCTTGTTGAGCGGACGCAAAAAAGCGCGGTTTCATCAAAAAAGATTATTCTACCGGTTGATTTTGCGGTTGGGGACAGCCGGACGCGGCGTTTTGTCGGCATTAGAGAAGCGAATCCTAAAACCCGAACGATTTGCAGCGGCAAGGAAGCGATTTTTGATATCGGTCCGAAGACCATGGGGTTATATAAAAAATATCTGGCTAAGGCGGGCACCATCATCTGGAACGGTCCGCTCGGCCTCGCGGAAGACAAAAGGTACGCGCGCGGCACCCAAGAGATTGCGCGGGCAATCGGACGGGCGCGCGGCAAGACTTATGCCGGAGGCGGAGAAACGGTGATGGAAATAAATAAACTGAAACTGGGACGGAGATTCACTTTTGTTTCGGCCGGCGGAGGGGCGATGCTAGAATATCTTGAGGGCAAGAAGATGCCCGGATTAAAACCATTAATTAAAAAATAATAATTAAGCCAAGGAGGGTATGCCGCAAAAAAAATTAACAAAAATTAATAATAATCCAAAGAATATGAATAATACTATTTGGCCAAAGTGGCCCGAGCAAAAGCTTTTTTTCGTGCTGGTCGGAATTTTTATGGCGTATGCCATTATCTGGACGGCGACCGGCATACAGAGCAATCTTGAGGAATTTAATAATATCGGCAAAGCGCCGCGCGAACGTGACGTAATTGTCATTGATGGCCAAGGGGATGTTAGCGGCACGCCGGATATCGCGGTCGTGGATGTGGGTATGGTCTCCGAAGCGGCGGCGGTTATTGATGCCCAGAATTCAAATACTGAAAAAATGAACAAGCTCGTTAGTGAGCTCAAGAAAATGGGTATTGATTCCAAGGATTTGCAGACGGCTAATTATAGCATTTATCCCAAATACAACTATTCCGAGGGGCGTTCGGATATTGTCGGATATACGGTGAATCAGAGCGTTGAGGTGAAGATCCGCGATATGGAAAAAATTAGCCTGGTGCTTGCAGCGGTCGGTAGGTCCGGGGCCAATCAGGTTTCCGGCGTGCAGTTCGGTATTGACGATTCGGATCAGCTGAATGAAGAAGCGCGTATTGAGGCGCTTGCGGATGCAAAAACCAAAGCCATCAATATTGCCAAGGCGCTTGGTGTGAATATCGTGAGGGTGGTTGGCTTTACCGAATCATCGGCAATGCCGAGTTCAATCGCATATTCTAAAATGGCCGAGGACATGGGCGGCGGCGACATGCCGCAGATTGAATCCGGCACGCTGGATGTTGTTTCAAACGTAACGGTGACATTTGAAATTGAATAATTATGAATTTCAAAATTAAAAATGTTAAAGCGCGCGAGATTTTGGATTCGCGCGGCAACCCGACGCTTGAAGCAACGATAGAACTTGTCGGAGGAGCGGTCGGCATTTCCAAGGTGCCGTCCGGCGCTTCAACCGGGTCCCACGAAGCGTGGGAGCTCCGGGATGGCGGCAAGCGGTATTTGGGAAAGGGCGTGTTGCGCGCGGTATCAAATGTTAATAAGATTATCGGCCCGATGCTTCGGGGCATTGATGCGCGGCGGCAGGCGGATATTGATCACGCCATGATTGAGCTTGACGGAACTCTGAACAAAAAAAAGCTGGGCGCGAACGCGATTTTGGGAGTCTCGCTCGCCGCGGCCTCGGCCGCGGCTCGCGAAGCCGGTAAACCGCTTTATCGGTACATCGCCGGCGTTTACGGATTCAAGCCGCGCAAATTACGGCTGCCGTACCCCATGATGAATATCTTAAACGGTGGAGCCCATGCCGGCTGGACCCTGGATTTTCAGGAATTTATGATCGTCCCTCGCGGGGCGCGCTTTCGCGAGCGGGTGCGCGCGGGTTCGGAAATATTCCATCAACTCGGAAAAATTCTGAAAGCGAGCGGTTATCCCACGGCCGTGGGGGATGAGGGCGGATTCGCGCCGCGGCTCGGAAAAAACGAGCAGGCATTCGGCTTGATTATGAAGGCGATCCGCGCGGCAAAATATAAGCCTGGACGGGATGTGGCCATTGCGATTGACGCCGCGGCCACGGAATATTACGACGCCAAGAGCAGGAGATATATTCTCAAGGTTGATAAAAAGAGACTTGATGCCGCGAATCTAGTCCGGCAGTATGAATCATGGATAAAAAAATATCCGCTCATATCCATTGAGGACGGACTTTCGGAAGACGACTGGACAAACTGGCAGGCGATGACCCGTCGGCTTGGCAAAAAGATTCTGCTCGTTGGCGATGATTTATTCGTGACCAACGCGGAAAGGCTGGGCAGTGGAATTGAGCTCGGAGTGGGAAATGCGATTCTCATCAAGGTCAATCAGGTCGGCACGCTGACCGAAACAATTGATGCCATAAAATTGGCGCAGGGTGCGGGATATAAGGTGGTAATATCGCACCGTTCGGGTGAAACCGCGGATACGTTCATTGCCGATCTTGCGGTGGCAATTGGCGCTGAGTATATCAAGACCGGCAGCCTGTCACGGTCCGAGCGGGTTGAGAAATATAACCGGCTGATGGAGATTGAGGCGGAACTGGGAGCGTAGAAGCATTAAAACAAAAACGGCCTTTATTGAGGTCGTTTTTCGTTTCGTATGATGGCGTATACCGTGTTGTCTGACCTGAGCGGAATGTAATGAAGCGAAAGTGCAGCGTGGCTGAACGAAGTGAAGAGTATTGCCCGTTTTTTATTCGGTTAGCTTATCAATAATAGCGGTTGATGAATTTGATCTGTCTTCGCGATCAAGCAGAAACTTTATTTGAAGATTTTTTGCACGTTGCTTTTTAGTTTGCCAATATTTATCAGCCTTTGCTGCTGTAATCAGACAGTCGGGCCTCAGGGCCTTGAGAATTTCAATGTGGATTTTGTCAGCGTTTACATCATCGGCATAATCAAAAACCGCCTTTATCTCAAAAACCATATCAATACATCTTAGTTCTGAAACTAGCTGTATTCTTTGTTTAATTCTATTGACTGGGCGGTTTTTGCCTTTGAAAAGAGAAATAGTTTTGTCATTATCTAAGCCAACAACTAAAAAATCCACATGTTTCTTGGCGAATCTAAAAAGCTGGATATGGCCAAAGTGCAAAACATCGAAACATCCTGTTATGAGGCCTACCTTTTTACCCAGCTTTTTTTGCTGCCTAACCTTATTTGAAACATCATCAAGTGTGAAGATCATAGAGAAAATGGGCAATATTTCAGCTAACGTTTAAGAATATCTGATGTTTTTGCCTGCTTCCATATTGTCATATAAATGGAGAAAAAGGCAAAAATATGGGAGAGAAAATTTTTCCTTCATTATTAAAAGTCTAAAAGTGAAAAATTTTGGAACCAGATATTCTTTGTTGTGCGATGTTTTAAAAAACAAACTTACCTTATAAAAAAGAGCCCTTTTGAAATTTTTTTTTGGCTGTGCTTGACAGACAGGCTGTTTTCTGCCACACTATTTTGAACGCTAATTTGGGCGTTAACTACACACAATGAGGAGAGAGTGAAATGCGTACATTAATTTTGGAATTCCGTAAGCCAGAGGAAGGATCCTTCGACATGGGATACTCTCGAGCCTGGGGGTTCAAAATCTTCCAGGATGGGGAAAGGTTCTTTAGAGAGGATTCGCAAGCGGGTGGTTCTGAGATGGCCACAAGGATGGACGGGAGTACCTTCTTTCTCGATCACGAACCGTGGAAAGGAGAGGCAAAGGAGATTTCCAGGAAGGACGTGGAAGAAATGATAAAGAGAGCGAATAATGACAGCAAATACAAAGTCCTATGCTCTCCATCACCCTCGCGTCGTAAACGGAGAACCCGCTGACAAGCGGTGATCACCCTCGTCACTCATCAGCCTCGGGGCACACCACTCCGAGGCTTTTTCTTTTCCAAAAAAATTTCAAAAGGGCTCTATTAAAAAATAAAAAGTTTGTTTTTTAAAATTTCGCACAACGTTTGCGTGTATGCGATGTCTTTGCCCGCTTCCTTATTATATTCTAAAAGAAGAAAAGGGCAAAAATATGGGTGAAAGAAAAAGTGCAACCTTTGAAAATTATTAACGCACTTTTTCTTGAACCTCATACACGCTGTTAGGCGATGTTAAAATTTATTTTTTATATACTTTTTGAAAACTTTCACCGTTGTAATATTATGCTTCAATACTATATCGTAGATAATCTTACTTGAAATATTTTGAAAAAATTTATTCCTGTAATTTTTAAATTTTAGGATTGCTAATTTTTGTTCTTTGCTAATTTCATCAGGTTTTAAACTGAAGTACGGTAATTTGTGTAAATCTTCGGGGGTTAACAACCAAATGTCAATCTTCCATTTCGTCTTGTTTATCTTTTTTTTAAGCCCAACATAGTATGCCGAGGGGAAATCAGGATGCTTATTTTTCTTCCAATCAAAAAATAAATAACCTTCAAAAGAACAAAAATTAGTAAGTTTATTGAAAATTTCTAAAACTTTTTTCTTAGAATAGCTTTTATTTACTACATAAATATCTATATCACCGCTCATCATTAAATCAGCGGCATAAGCGCCTGTGAAGATTACGTCTCCAAATTCTTTCAAAATATTTTCAACACCACTATCTTGCAATAGGTTAACGGCTTCTCGTTTCCATTTTTTACTTTGTTTCGAAACATCCATCATAAATAATTTAAAAAATAAATTTTTATTTCGCCTAACGTTTAGGGATATACGAAGTTTTGCGGAGTGAAACGGAGCAAAATTTGGGTGAGGGGCGAGCCGAGCCCCGAACCGTATATCCCTTGTTAAGCGAGGGTGAGCGTAACGCAGTGAAGCGAAAGCGCAGCGTCCCCCGAGCGACTGAAAGGAGCGAAGGCGTATGACGCAGGCAAACAACTGTCATTACATCTTCAATTGTTCATCTAAAGGAGGATTTGAAAAATACGCCCGTACATCAAATTTAGAATCCATAAGTTCAATCATATAGAAACCTGGTTTCTTCATCATCTTGAACCCAGGCTTTGATAGGTATTTTTTCTCAAATTCAGGAAAATTGGAAATAGTAAAATCTGCATCACCTCGTTCAGGTCTGGTAGGATCAGGAATACGAATTTTTAACAATTTCAAAACACCGGAAACTGTTTCTAATGGTTCAATATGGAAAAGCAGACCCGTTGGCGTTTCTTGAATCACTTTTCCAATTTTCCGTCCAGCTTCAAGTAGTTCATTGTACTCTTCTTCGGTTTGAGAAAAAATACACGCATAATTTACGGGCGTATTTTTATATTCAATATGCTTATTTTTGAGGGCGGTAGCTCTCTCAACAATGCTTTTTACTAGATTTTTCAAATCCTCCGTCTCCATAATGTTACTAAATTACAATTGACTTAAATAGTTTGCTAAGGTTGTTTGCCGAGTAATATGTCGCTTAACTCGTTATTATGCGTAGTGATTGCTGGATAATGGTAAAATCTTGCGGTAAATGCGGATTAGTTTATGCGGCTTTTTTTGTTTCTTTGGGTTTTTCCGGTTTTTCGATTTTAATTTCCGGAAAATCGGGCCAAATCTCGTCGGCATCCAGGGTGATTTCCGGGAAATCAAGCCATTCGGCCGGCACCTGGAACAATTCTTCCACTGGCGGAAGTTCAACTTTGCGCTGGCCCTTCTTTTCCAATTCAAGCGCCTGATTGATTTTTCCAAGATACACTTCGTTGGTTTTTGCTTTTACTTCCAGATTGTGAATTGCCGCAAGGTAGGCCCAGCGTTCGGTAGAGGCGGTGAAAATAACTCTTTGGCCCAATTCGTTTGCATAATCGCGAGTTTCTTTAATTTCTTTTTCGGCGCGTTCCTGTTCTTCAGTGAGGCCGCTTAAAAGAGCGAGCTGGTCAATCCGTTGAGCGCGGGCTTGGGCGCGGTCTTGGTATTCCCACTCCTGCACCGGCATTTTAACCTCGCCGACCAGAATGTCTTCGTAAATCAATTCGCCGGCTTTTCTGAGGTTGGATCCGGGTTTGCCGATGCGGTAGACGCCGTCCAAGAAATTGAGCAGGAGGGTGCCGCCGCGGGGTTTGATGGATAATTTTTCATAACTGCGGCCAAGCTGGTTAAGGGCTTTTAAAAATTGCTGGTATTCGGGGGTTTGCCGAATTTTTTCGTTACGCTCTTTATATCTCTCGGGGGCGGTTTCCATACTGATTTGCTCGCCGACTTCCTTCCAGCCGGTTTCGGCGGCGGAAAATTGCTCTTTTTGTGATTTGATAAACTTTTCAATAACCGAATTGATTCTGACGGAAGTTTTTTCCTCGGGGATTGCTTCGGGCACGGGCGGAGCGGGCGGCAGAAAATCAACGTCGAGCTCTTCAACCTCAACTATCTCAAGTCCTTTTTTCAGTCCCGGCCACCAAATTTCCGGTTTTTGTTTATTTTTTTTCAATTCGTCGCACACCGTCTGCCAGCTGGATTTTAATTCTTTCAATACCTGATTTGGCACATCGTTCAGTTCTTTAACTATTTTTTGCGTCGGGGTTGTTTTTTTGATTTCATTAAATTTAATAAGCCGGGGCGCTTGCTCCTCGGGTTCTGCGGTTATAATTTCCGGTTCGGCCAGTTCGATCGGTGCCTCGGCTTTTTCTATTTCATCAATTTTTTGCTCGGCGGTGGCGATGGGTTTTTCAATAAAAAGAAGAGCCCTTTCGCGCTCTAGCCACAGATATTCATTTTCTAGTTTTTTATAGGCGTTGGCGCCCAGGGTTTTTTCCATTTTCTCCCGGTCCGAAGCCAGAGCGTCGATTTCATGGAACCGCGATTCAATTTCTTTGGCCCGCTCGGCAATTTCTTCGGGCGACATCCGGCCAATTCTTTCCTTGAGTTTTTCGTTATGCTCCAGGGCCTCAAATTTTTCGGCCTCGGCCCGTTCTTCGAGGGACATGGTTTCTCTTTCTGTTCGCATAGTATTTAGTGTGTTTTATGAAGTGAATCTTATGCTCAGTGTAGCATAAAATTTCAAAATTGTCAATGATTTTTCTTGTTTTTTTAGCCAAAAAAAAGTATAATGCAATAATAATTATGCAGGAAAAAGAAGGCAAATTTAACGCTCGTCGCAAGCCGGTGGTATTTATCATTCTTGACGGCTGGGGCCTGGGTCCGGCGAACCACGGCAATGCCATCGCCGCGGCGCGGACGCCGGTTTTTGACGCGCTTTATAAAAAATATCCCAATACCTCACTCAAGTGCTCCGGCAGCTCTGTCGGCCTGCCGCGCGGCCAGGAGGGGAATTCCGAAGCCGGACATCTTAATATCGGCGCCGGCCGCGTCGTGAAACAGGATATGGTTTATATTTCGGAAAGCATAAAAGACGGCACATTTTTTAAGAATACGGCATTTCTTGAGGCGGTGAAGCATATCAAAAAATATGAGAAACGGCTTCATCTCATGGGCATGCTTTCAAACGGCGCGAGCGGCCATGCCAGTCCGGAACATCTGTACGCGCTTTTGGAGTTTGCGCGGCGCCAGAAAATTAGCCGGGTATTTTTGCATCTTTTTACCGACGGCCGAGATTCGCCGCGTTTTGAAGCGCTGAAACTCTTGGACCGGCTGGAGCGGCACATGAACGGCTCCGAGCGCATCGCGAGCATCTGCGGCAGATTTTATGCCATGGACCGCAATAAGATTTGGGGGAGAACCGAACTTGCGTATAACGCGGTTGCCTGCGGGAAGGGAGTTATTGCCGAGGACGCGCGGTCGGCAGTTATTCAGGCGTATAATCGCGGCATGAGCGATGAGTTCATTCTACCGACCCTCATGCGAAACGGCGACGGTTCGCTTACGCCCCGTATTTTTAATAATGACGCGGTTATTTTTTTCAATCTCCGGTCTGACCGCGCGCGCCAGCTCACCAAGCCGTTTGTCCAACCGGATTTTGAAAAAGAAAATTCGGGTGCGTTTAAACGCGCCTGCGTGCCGAAAAATACGGCATTTGTCACATTGACTGATCTCGGGCCGGATCTGCCGGGTGTTTTTACGGCTTTTCCGAGCCGAGATATTAAGAACGGCCTCGTGGAGGTGATTGGATCGCACGGCTACCGCCAGCTTCATATTGCGGAAAGCGAAAAATTTGCTCACATTACCTATTTTTTGAACGGCGGTTATGCCGCGCCGGTTGCGGGCGAAGACCGTATCCGCATCCCTTCACCGTTCGTGCCGCGCTACGATTCTGTTCCGGAAATGAGCACCTATAAAATAACGAATACGGCGATTGACGCGATCAGAAACAAGGGATACGATTTTGTGGCAATTAATTTCGCCGCGCCGGACATGATCGCGCACACCGGCAATTTTCAAGCCGGAATCAAGACCGCGGAGGTTATTGACGAGTGCGTTGGAAAGATTGTGCGCACGGTTTTTGAAAAAGGCGGGCTTGTAATAATTACTTCGGATCACGGAAATCTTGACGAAATGATTGACGCGAAAACCGGCGCAATCGAGACGAAGCATTCCATGAACAATGTGCCTTTTATTTTAGCGGACAATAAAGAATTCAAGAACGTACGCCTGAAAAACGGCGGCGCACTTGAAAATATCGCGCCGACAATTTTAAAAATAATTAATCTGCCGATCCCGAAAGAGATGGCGGCAAAACCATTGTTTTAATATGACTCAAGCGAGACCAAGACCGGCGGTGCTTGTTATCCTTGATGGCTGGGGAGTCGCTCCGGACTATCCAGGAAACACGATAACGCATGCAAAGACGCCGTTTTTTAATGAACTCATAAAGAAATACCCGACCATGACGATTGCGGCTTCGGGCGAAGCGGCCGGTCTTTCCTGGGGAGAAATGGGAAATTCAGAAGTCGGACACCTGACCCTCGGCGCCGGACGCGTATTTTATCAAAGTCTGCCGCGCATTAGTAAGTCAATAGAAGACGGTACGTTTTTTGATAATGAAGAATTTATTAACGCAATCAGCCATGTTAAAAAAAATAAATCTACGCTGCATCTCATGGGGCTCGTCAGCCCGGGCGGCATCCACAGCCATGAGGAGCATCTGTACGCCCTGATTGAATTAGCGACCAAGAAAAAAATTGACAATGTCGCAATCCACGCTTTTCTGGACGGTCGAGATTCGGATTTTAACAGCGGCGTGATTTTTATTAAAAAGCTTGGGGATATTATAAAAAAATTTAAATGCGGTCAGATTGCGACAATTTCCGGGCGTTACTGGGCAATGGATCGCGATAACCGTTGGGATAGAACCAAAAAGGCCTATGATGCCATTGTGAATGGTGCGGCGGACGAAAATTTTGACGATCCGGTTAAGGCGATTGAGGCGAGCTATGCCAAGGAAGTATATGATGAAGAATTTGCGCCGGTGGTAATAACGCGTCGCGGCAAACCGCGGGCAACGGTGAAGGACGGGGATGCGGTAATATTTTTTAACTTTCGGCCGGATCGCGCGCGCCAACTCACTAAGGCGTTTGTTTCGCCGGATTTTACGCAATTTGAACGAAGAGGGATCGCCAATTTTTTAATGGTGACCATGACCGAGTATGAAAAAGATTTGCCGGTCAAAGTGGCCTTTCCGCCGCAATTAGTGGAGACCTGTCTCGCACGTGCGATTTCAAATGCCGGTTTGACTCAGCTTCATATTGCCGAAACTGAAAAATACGCGCATGTGACTTTTTTCTTGAACGGCACGCGCGAGGAGCCGCTTACCGGAGAGGACAGGGTGATAATTCCTTCACCGCGTGTCGCCTCCTATGATCTTGCGCCCGAGATGTCGGCAAATGAAATTACCAATCGGATTATTAAGGAAATTGGCGCGGACAAATATGATTTTATCGTGACGAATTTTGCCAATGCCGACATGGTTGGCCATACTGGAAATATTGAAGCCACAATACGGGCATGCGAAACAGTTGACCGCTGTTTGGAAAAAATTGTCACCACCGTGCTCGCCAAAGACGGGGCGGTTTTTATTACCGCGGATCACGGAAATGCCGAGCAGAAAATTAATTTACAGACCGGAGAAATGGACAAGCAGCACACCACTAACGCGGTGCCGTTCATTATCGCGAGCAAGCAGTTTGAGGGGTTGGCTTCGCCGGCCGGTGAGGCACCGGGCGGGGATTTGAGCCTCATGACGCCCAATGGTATGCTCGCCGATGTGGCGCCCACGGTACTTAAGGTGATGAACCTTGCGATTCCGGAGGAAATGACCGGACAACCGCTTATATAATCTCAAATGTCAAATGTTAGATGTCAGATCTTATGTTTAATGTTAAAGATAAGTTTTGACATATGACATCTAACATTTTACATTTCTAGTATGCCGGAGCTGCCGGAGGTAGAGACAATTGTTGGGCAATTGAGGCCGAAGATTGTTGGCCGCAGGATTTTCGGGGCTAAGGTGCTTGATCAGAAGATTGTTAATCTGCGATCCGCGGAATTCCAAGAGCAAATTTCCGGTTCAACGATCCGGGAAGTGCGCCGACGCGCGAAAGTCGTGATCTGGGAACTCGCGCCGCTGAAATTTTTAATTTTTCATCTCAAGCTCAACGGGCGGATATTGCTCGTGCCGGACAAGGAGCCGCCGCATCATGAGACGCGCGTGATTTTTGAAGTTTCTGGGCCGGATCGGATATTTTTTGATGATTCGCGGCGGTTTGCCTGGATAAAGCTTTTGAAAGGGGACGAATTTGAAAAATTTATGGCGGATCAGAATTACGGCCCCGAGCCGCTGGATAAAAATTTTTCGCTTGAAGAATTTAAAAAAATATTGACGCGGCGGCCGAACGCAAAGATTAAACAGCTTGTTATGGATCAGGAGATGCTTGCCGGAGTGGGAAATATCTATGCGCAGGAGGCGTGCTTTTTTGCCGGAATCCTGCCGACGCGGGCGGCAAAGACACTCACGGATTCGGAAATTAAGAAATTTTACAATAGCCTGTTGAGCGTTCTTAAGCAAGCGATTGAGGACCGCGGGACTTCGGTTGACGCGTATGTGGATATTAACGGCCGGCAGGGGAGCTATGAACCAAAACTTAGGGTTTACGGTCGAGAAGGCCAAAAATGCCGGAAGTGCGGCTCGGTGATTAAATTCATGAAGCTTGGCGGCCGGGGAACGAGATGGTGTCCGGGCTGTCAGAAATAATATATGAGTTTAGACCAAAAATTATTTTTAATGATCAACGGTTTTGCCGGAGACAGTGAGCTGCTGGATTGGATTGCGATTTTTGGCGCGCGATATTTAATATGGATAATCGTGGGTTTCGCGATTATGGCGGTGGTGCAGTTGCGAAAAGGGGAATTGCGCATTAAGTTCAAGCGAGCGTTCGCGACTGGATTGGCGGCGGCGTTTGGAATCGTAGTAAATTTCATAATTTCTTTTTTTGTCACTCGTCCAAGGCCGTATGAATCCGGATTGGGACAAAATATTTACGATGGGACAATGTCGATGGATTCGTTTCCGTCGGAGCATACGACCGCGGCATTTGCGATTGCGATGGCGGTTTATTTCTGGAATAAAAAAGTCGGGCGTGTGCTTTTGGCTCTGGCGGCGCTGGTCGGACTTTCAAGAATATTCGTCGGAGTGCATTACCCGCTTGATGTTGTAGTTGGTGCAATCGTTGGATGCACTGCAGCTTACGTTGTCGTAAAATTGATTTTGAGAAAAATATGAAAATAGTAATCCGCGCCGGAGGATTAGGCAAAAGATTGTGGCCGATGAGTCGCAAGGACCGGCCAAAACAGTTTTTGAAACTGATTAGCGATAAAACTTTGCTTCACGATACCATTGAACGGGTCGCGCCAAATATTAGTCCGGAGACTGATCTTTTTGTTTCGGGCCGATTTGATTCGCGCGAGGAAATATTGAAAGTCGCACCCGAGGTTTCCGGGAACAATCTGATACTCGAGCCGGCGAGCCGCAATACCGGACCGGCAATTTGTCTGGAATGCGCGTTTCTGGAAAAGCGGTTCGGCCCGGAAACAATCGTGGCGACTTTGCCGTCGGATGATTATATTTCCGACAGCCAGGCGTTCCGTGATCTCTTGCGGCAGGCGGAAGAATTTTTGGAGAATAATCCCGAGTATATTTTGACCCCGGCGGTCCGGCCGGACGAGGTGGACACAGGCTACAGCTATCTCAAAGAAGGACGGAATCTCATGAAGCTGGGCGAGGAAGCGATTTTTGAGGTGTCGGACTGGGTTGAAAAACCAAACGCGGATTTTTGCAAACAGCTTATTGAATCCGGCGTGTATTATTACCACACCGGCATGTATATTTGGCAGCTCGGAAACATCATCAAACTTTGGGAAGAGCATAATCCGGCGATGCTCGAGGCGTGCCGCAATATCATTTCAAAGAATTTACCTCAGAATAATGATGAAACTATTGAGGTTTATAATACATTGGAAAAGGGGACCATTGAATCGGTTTTAACGCATAAGATTTCAAAGATAGCGATGAGCGTTTCGAACCGCATCGGCTGGAGCGATTTGGGTAAGTGGTCAAAAATTAAAAAATATATGCAACTGGACGGGGCGGGCAATGCGACTCGCGGCCGCGTTCTGGCGCACGACACGACTGATTCGCTGATTATTGGATCGGAGGAAAAATTGATTGCCGCGATCGGGCTTGATAATATGATTATCGTGGATACGGAAAAAGCGCTTTTTATCTGTCCGGAAAATCGGCTGGATGAGATCAAAAATGTAGTGGAAGAGATTGAAGAAAAAAAAATGGAGGACTATTTGTAGAATGCAAAGTTACATAAAAAAATTTACATACTGCGGATTGATGTTTGTTTTTATATTGGCGCTCGCGGTGGCGGCTGGGTATTTTATCAATCAATTTTATTTTATATCGCCGCCAGCCGGCGCCGGAATCAGCGAGTTTACCATTGAGTCGGGCGAGAGCGCCGGGCAGATTGCGCAGGAATTGAAAGGCGGGGGTATTATTAAAAATAAATTTGCGTTTGATTTGTATGTACGCATCTCTAAGAACGCGGCTGATTTTAAAACCGGCGAGTTCACGCTTCGGCCGGGCATGAGTATGGCAAAGATTTCAGATATTCTGACCGCGGCCGAGAATGCCGAAGCATGGGTGACTTTGATTGAAGGCTGGACGCTGCGTAATTACGCGGACAAATTTGAATCAAGCGGATTATTTTCAGACATGGAATTCTTTGAACAAACCGGACTGCCGGCGGAGGATTCACGCGCCTTGAGTTTGGAGAATCCGACGGAAAAATGGAAGCAGGAATTTTCCTCTCTCGCCGATAAGCCGGAAAAGGCTTCACTCGAGGGATATCTTTTTCCGGATACGTATAAGTTTTTCCTCAACGCATCAGCTGAAGATACGATACGGCGCATCTTGCAGAATTTTGACAAAAAATTAAGACCCGAATGGCGCGCGGAAATTACGCGGCAGGGAAAATCGATTTTTGAGATAATCACTATGGCGAGCATTATTGAAAAAGAAATGTACGGCCTGGAGGACCGCAAGATGGTTTCGGATATTTTTTGGAAGCGGTTGGAGCTGGGCATGGCGCTCCAGTCAGACGCGTCGGTGAATTACGTGACCGGCAAGGGTCTGACGCGGCCGTCGCTTGAGGATCTTGAGGTTGATTCGCCGTATAATACTTACAAATATCCGGGCCTGCCGTTCGGACCGATCTGTAATCCGGGAGCCGAAGCAATTGAAGCGGCGATATATCCGACGCCAAATGAGTATTATTATTTTCTGACCACGCCGGACGGGGAGATTATTTATTCAAGAACCCATGATGAGCACGTGGCGAATAAGCGACGATTTTTAAACGGGTATTGACAAAAATGCAAAAAAGTGCTATAATTAACTAAATAATACTAATTAATTTAATAAATAATCAATAATTACTATGTCAGAAAGATCAATGGAAATGATGCAGTCTCCCGAGGAACAGATGTATGAATTCATTGACAAAATGAGAATGAATCGTACGTCCATACTCGTCAAGGAGAAAGAAAGGGAGGATTTATCAGCGAAGGTCAACAGCATTCTTGAGAATACTGGCGACACCGCTGAAGAGTGCGTCAAGTCAGTGCTTGCACTTGAAGAGCTTCGTTTAAAAAAAGAAGCCGCTAGCATTGAGATAAGAAAGCTGATTCTTGAAAATTCAGCTTTGCATTCAAGTGTTGAAGATATGAAATCAAAGGTGAAATTGCCTGAGGCTAAGGATTTTTCAAAGCAAGAAGACGAGTGGTTTAGCCAAGGCGATGAAATTGCTGATGATTTTGCGGGAACGGCCGTAAAAGCAATCGGCAAGGCTAAGGGCGGTCAGCTCGAAGCGCTGCCGACCAATGAAGATGAAATAGACAATTGGCTGGAACAAGCTGCGTAAAAATAAAAAATAATTAAAAAAGGAGAGGGATCCAGAGTGGGTCCCTCTTTTGTTTCCAGGTCAATTGGTCGCTTGATCGTCCTTGGCCGGAAGATCTTCGGCGGTGTCCGTAATATCATCGGCCGGATAGAAAAAGCCGTTTTTCGGGCAATGGACGAATATCATCGTTTCGCCCGTAGGTAGTTGTATCTGCAGGTACTCCACATTTGTCGCGTGGAGACGCCCCCTTACCTCATTCTGTTCCAACTTCAACGGCTTCAGAGTTAGAACGTAGAATATTGAGTCGTCGCTGGTAAATCCCTCAGCGTCGCCTTTAATCTCGAATTCGAGCCCCTCGGGATATTCGTCGGTTATGGCGAGTAGGCGTATCTGGCTGAGCAGACCGCACGGTATGTCGCCGCTTAACCACACGATTAGCTCCCGTCGTTTGTCCTGGGTGCGGAAGATGAGATGCAGGATGTTCGCGAGCCAGCTGGTGCTGGCGTTGAAAGAACCTTTATTTTGATTCATGCCCGGCATCATAGTTACCTCCTTAGCAACATACTACCTTACCTTATTTTTGGTTATTTGTCAATAGTGCTCTCATCCGGCTAGAATTTCGTTTGACAGAGTCCGTAAAATTATGATAAAAATCGTCCAGTACATCAAACGACGGAGAGGGCAATGTGGAAGGACATTGAAACAAGCAGTGGAATACATCAGCTTGACGTAGAGGAGATTGGCGGAAGTCGCATGCTGGTCATTATGCCGCGAGTGCGGATTGGCGGCGTGAGCATCGGAGGAAACTCCGAAAGATTTCCGGACGGCGCGGTGCTGATTTCCCGGCGGGAGAAAAACCGGGAATTTTACCAGGTTTACCGGGACGGTGTTTACAGCGCCTTGCGCAGCCGCGCGATAATCCAACGGCAGTACGGCGAGGTGCATACCGCGGGTGAAAGGCATAATGTTGCCATGGGTATTGGCAGCGCCCGCGTATTTCTTGAGCATCTGATTCGCTACGGCCAGCTTTCGGACGAAGAGCGCGAAGACGTGTACTTCTGCTTGGAAGAGCTCGCGAAGACCCTGAAATGCAAACGTAACGAATCGAAGGTGGAAGCGCGCGATTATCTGGAGCTTTCGGCCGATTCCGAAGACTCGCTCGGGCGCGAAAATCCCATGGCCAATTGCGCGGAACTCGCTGCGGGCATGAGCCACCTGACTTTCCGGCTTACGGAGATTCCGGAAATCGCGAAATACATCGGCCTTGACGAAGTCCGTCTCATGGCCGAGCGCGACCGGCATCTTACTTCCTGCCATCAGCTCTATTGGAAGTTGATTGGAGCGCTGGAGAAGCGGCCCTTCAAGCATGCCGGTAAGTACAGCAAGGTTATCTATCCTTTAGTAGAGCGCTGGCTCCAGCAGAGGATACAGGATATTTCCGAATGGCGGGTCGCGCCATTCACGCGGACCCGAAACCACGCCATCGCCGAGCTCAAGGATGCGCTCTCGAAAAGTCAATCTGGCAGCAACGGCCAGGCGGCGATACTGATACGGCGCGTTGCGAATTCACTGAACTTCAAGCGGGCGCAGTACTTTTTGGAGCAGATTCTCATGGGCGTTTCCCTGATTGAGAAGAGTCTGAAAAGCGATGCGAGTACGCGGAATGCCGATTTCTCCATCAGCCGCGCCTCGGATCTCGCGGCCGATCTCGGCGATCTCAGGGTGAAGCTGACGCGCTTTCTCCATGACGGAGGTTTCCAGTTCAAGCCCAAGAATCTGCTCATACACCATGTTGATATGGCCGGGAGGGCGCTCGCGGCGCTGGAGTGGCAACCCGCCAAGAAAGAGCTGAAAGCGGCAACGGCGCTGCTCTAGGAGGATCCTGACTTCGGTTTTCATGAATCGGAGTCATTTTTTTAGGTTTGAATTTATATTGAAAAAATGATAAAGTATTTGGACTATGGGTGCGATCAATTATGAAAAAGAGTTGAATTCCGAGCAGCTTGAAGTGGTGAAATCCGCCGACGGGCCGTGTTTGGTGCTCGCGGGCGCGGGTTCGGGTAAAACGCGGACAATCGTGTACCGCGTGGCTCACTTGATTGAAAAGGGCGTGAAGCCGGAACGAATTTTATTATTGACTTTTACTAACAAGGCGGCCCATGAAATGATGGGGCGGGTTGAAACTTTGCTCGGAAGCGGCGGCGTGGGAATTTGGGGAGGGACATTCCATTCGGTGGCAAACCGGATTTTGCGCCGGCTTGCCGGCCGTATCGGATTTAAAAATAATTTCACCATACTCGATGAAGAGGACGCCAAGGACATGATTAAGGCGTGCGTGCGCGATCTGAATATCGATACCCGGGCAAGGCGGTTTCCGTCGCCCGCGGTGATTAAGAGTATCGTGAGTTACGCGACTAATTCGCGGACCGATATTGAAGCGGTGATTGACGTAAAATATCCGAATTTTTTGGAGCTCGCGGATTCAATCCGTGAAGCGGCCGCGCTTTATGAAAAACGAAAGCGCGAAGCCAACGCCATGGATTTTGACGATATGCTGGTTTATCTTTTGCGGCTTCTGGAAAACGATACCGCCGTTCGCCAGGGTCTTGGTCAAGGGTTTGAATATATTTTAGTTGATGAATATCAAGACACAAATGTGATTCAGGCGCAGATCGTCATGGCGCTTGCCGAGGGCCATCGCAATGTTCTGGTGGTCGGCGATGATGCGCAGAGTATTTATTCTTTCCGCGCGGCGAACCTCCGGAACATTCTTGATTTCCCAACGGTTTATCCGAACGCCCGGACATTTCGTTTAGTCACAAATTACCGTTCAACTCCGGAGATACTGAATTTGGCGAATAATATTATTGAGAATAACCGCGAGCAGTTTCGCAAGGAATTACGAAGTGTGAAGAAAAGTTTTGAAAAACCAAATCTCGCGCCGCTTGCCTCGGCCCACGAAGAGGCGAAATTTATCGTTGAGACTATACTTACTTTGCGCGACGAGGGGGTGCGGCTTGATGATATGGCCGTGCTTTTCCGCGCCACGCATCATTCGCAGGAGCTTGAAGTCGAGCTCGTGAAGCGCGACATTCCTTATGAATACCGCGGCGGCGTGAAATTTTTTGAACGCGCCCACATCAAGGACGCGCTTTCTTTTTTGCGCATCGTCGGCAATATCCAGGACGAAATGGCATGGATGCGCGCCCTCACCATGCAGGCGGGCATCGGTCCCGCCGCTGCGGGACGGATTTTTGAGCGGGCACGCGCGCTTCCGGACGCGGCCGGCATCGCCGGGCTTGAAATAGGCGACATTTTGGAAAGACGGGCGGCGAGCGGCTGGGGGAGTTTTTTGGAAATTTGGCGGGCGGTTGCGGCAAGCGATAATCTGCCCTCGAGCCTGGTGCGGGCAATCTGTGGTTCGCCATATCAAAATCATCTTGAGCAGGAGTATCCCAACTGGCGCGAGCGGCTTGAGGATCTGGAACAGCTCGCGGTGTTTGCCGAGCAGTACGGAGACGTGAGCTCATTTCTTACCGAAATTAGCCTTTACGACAGTTTTGGCGCGCTCCGGAGCGGCCCGGCCGCGTCAGGCGATGATGAAAAAATTGTTTTATCAACCATCCATCAGGCCAAGGGTTTGGAATGGCCGGTGGTTTTCGTGATGCATCTTACGGATCAGGCGTTACCCAACCGCCGGGCGCTCGCCGAACCGGGCGGGGTGGAGGAGGAGAGACGTCTTTTTTACGTGGCCGCGACGCGGGCCGCGGACCGGCTTTATATTACTTATCCGCTCACTTCGGGATATGATAATTTGTCGTTTAATCAGCCTTCAATGTTCATACAGGAAATTGATCCAAGGCTTTTCGAACGGCTGGAGATGGAAGGCGCGCCGGCAGTACATCGGGGCGAGTATGCGGACCACGAGCCGGTGATTATTTGGGACCAGGACGGAGAAGAAAAGAAATCTTTGCCGAGGAGAAATTTATTGAGAGAAATTGATGAATTGTGATTGCAGGTGATATAATATTATGCGCATGAAAAAAATAATAATCGCGGGCTTATTTTTATTTTTTGCCGCTATCCCGGCACAGGCCGAGACCGTGGTTGATTTGCATTTGTTTTACGGGGATGGATGCCCGCATTGCGCCAAGGAAAGAATTTTTGTCGAGGGGTTAGGGCAGGAGTACGAATATCTCCGAATTCACGAATATGAGATCTGGCACGATGAAGACTCGCAGAAAATAATCAATTTGCTTGCCCAAGAATCAAATATTCAGTCGTCGGGCGTGCCGATTACCATTGTCGGAAATCAGGTGGCGTATGGATACAATGACGACACAACAACCGGCGCGAAGATACGCGAAATGGTGGAATTGTGTTTTCGCGATCAGTGTCCGGATCAGCTTGGCGAAATAATCGTTAAGATGCGCGAAAGCGGCGACTTGCCGCTCGATCCGGCGGTGAATTCGGAAGTTACGCCAATCGAAAATGCAAGCGGCACCGATGAAGTCGGGGCGGCGATCGACGGTTCAGCCGAGGTCCCGGATAAAATTAAGCTCCCATTTGTCGGTGAAATACAAATTCGCGATTTTTCTCTGCCGATGCTGACGCTTGCGATAAGCCTGGTTGACGGGTTTAACCCCTGCGCCATGTGGGTCCTCGTGTTTTTAATCAGCCTGCTTCTCGGAATCCCGAGCATAAAGCGGAGATGGCTCATTGGCGCAATTTTTGTCTTGGTCTCGGGTTTTGTATATTTTTTGTTTCTGACGGCGTGGCTTAATATATTTTTATTTATCGGTTTCCTTTTTTGGGTGCGAATTGCGATTGGCATTATTGCAATTGCGGCAGGTATTCATTTTCTGCACGAATAATGGACCAATCCGGAGGGAGTATGCAAGGTGACAGCATCACCCGGCCGCAAGCGTATTCTTGAATATCTTAAATTAGTGGCGCAGGGTGAAAATCTGTTCATTGCTCTGGGCG